>NZ_JBSVCZ010000004.1:0-282295 GCF_054072955.1 Streptomyces sp. SS8 | reverse complement strand
CCCCTCCTCTGAATTCTGAAATCCGGTCTTCTCTGCGAACGTGCAGAACCGAACCGGTTTCTCAGAGGGAGACGAGGTCGGACGTCACGGGCACCAATGGCGCCGGACGGAGGTACGAGAGTACAGGTGGACGGATGCAGAGGCAAATCGGGCCGACGGACCCGGACAGGCCGCCACGCGCGTGCTCACCGGAACCGGCGGCCCCCATGTCATACGCTTCTGATCAGCTCGCCGATTCAGGACAAGTCAGGACACACGACGACGGTGACCGCTCGGTCCCCGCGCCTGGGAGGCTTCCATGACCACCGTGACGTCCCCGCTGGCCGGGCGTGCCATCGGTCTCGCGGCCGTGCCGGATCCGGTGTTCTCCGGAGTGATGGTGGGGCCCGGTACCGCCGTCGATCCGGTCCGTGGACCATCCGTCGCCGTGGCCCCGGTCGACGGCATCGTCGTCTCACTGCACGCGCACGCCTTCGTCGTCGTGGACGTTGAGGGGCACGGGGTGCTGACGCATCTGGGCATCGACACCGTGCAGCTGAACGGCCAGGGCTTCGAACTGCTGGCCGCCAAGGGCGACACCGTACGGCGCGGTGACCCGATCGTCCGCTGGAACCCGGTCGAGGTGGAGGCCTCGGGGAAGTCTCCGGTCTGCCCGGTCGTCGCGCTGGAGACCACTCCCGACGCACTCGCCGACGTGGCCGAGGGCGTCGACGTGCCTTCCGGCGGCACGCTGTTCACCTGGCGGTGACCCACCGCCCTCCCGCCGGCCGCGGGGCCTTGGCGGGAGGGGCGGGCAGTAGGCGGACGCGTTCCGCCTACGAGACTGAACCGGTCGGAGATCCGGAGACGGGCGAGGGTGAAGGTGAGATGGAGACAACGCTTCGAGGGATCGGCGTCAGCCACGGGTTGGTGATCGGCGAGGTGCGGCACATGGGCACCGCCGAGCTGGAACCGCCGACCCGGCAGACCACCCGGGACGAGGTGCCGCACGAGCGAAGGAGAGCGCGCCAGGCGGTGGAGGCCGTGGCCGCCGACCTGACCGCGCGGGGGAACCTCGCGGGCGGTGAGGCCCAGGACGTGCTGGAGGCCCAGGCCATGATGGCCCGGGACCCGGAGCTGATCGCCGATGTCGAACGGCGCATCGCCGTGGGCAGCACCGCCGAGCGCGCGGTGTACGACGCGCTCGCCGCGTACCGGGCGCTGCTCGCGGGGGCCGGCGACTACCTCGCCGGGCGGGTCGCGGACCTGGACGACGTGCGGAACCGGATCGTCGCCCGGCTGCTCGGGGTCCCGATGCCGGGGGTGCCGAACAGCGACAGGCCCTATGTGCTGGTCGCGCGGGATCTGGCACCCGCGGACACCGCGCTGCTGGATCCGTCGCTCGTCCTCGGTCTCGTGACCGAGGAGGGCGGCCCCACCAGCCACAGCGCCATTCTTGCCCGGGCACTGGGAGTGCCCGCGGTGGTGGCCCTGCGGGGCGCCGTCGAACTGGCCGAGGGGACGGTCGTCGCGGTGGACGGCAGTACGGGCGTGGTCACCGTGGATCCGGACCCGGAGCAGCGGGAGGAGATGCTCAGGGCCGCCGGGGAGCGCAGGGCCGCGCTCGCGTCCGCCACCGGCCCGGGCGCGACATCGGACGGGCACAAGGTGCCGCTGCTGGCGAACATCGGCGGTCCGGCGGATGTGGCGGCCGCGGTGGAGGCGGGTGCGGAAGGGGTCGGCCTGTTCCGTACCGAGTTCCTGTTCCTGGACTCCGGTGGGAAGGCGCCGTCGGAGAAGAAGCAGGTAGAGGCGTACCGGCAGGTGCTGGAGGCGTTCCCGGAGGGGCGTGTGGTGGTGCGGGTGCTGGACGCGGGCGCGGACAAGCCGCTGGAGTTCCTCACCCCCGCCGAGGAACCCAACCCCGCGCTGGGCGTGCGCGGGCTGCGTACGCTGCTCGGCCGTCCCGAGGTGCTGCGCACCCAGTTGCGGGCGCTCGCCAGGGCCGCCGAGGGGCTGCCGGTGTATCTGGAGGTCATGGCGCCGATGGTTGCCGACCGGGCCGACGCCAGGGCGTTCGCCGACGCCTGCCGGGACGCGGGGCTGCGGGCGAAGTTCGGCGTGATGGTGGAGGTCCCCTCGGCCGCGCTGAGGGCCCGGTCGGTGCTGCAGGAGGTGGAGTTCCTGTCCTTGGGCACCAACGACCTGGCGCAGTACACCTTCGCCGCCGACCGGCAGGTGGGCGCGCTGGCCCGTTACCAGGATCCGTGGCAGCCGGCGCTGCTGGATCTGGTGGCCATGTCCGCGGAGGCCGCCGGGGCCGAGGGCAAGGGCTGCGGTGTCTGCGGTGAGGCCGCCTCCGATCCGCTGCTCGCGTGTGTGCTGGTCGGGCTGGGTGTCACAAGCCTGTCCATGGGTGCGAAGGCCATTCCCCACGTACGTGCGGAGCTGTCCAGGCGGACCATGGCGCAGTGCGAGCGAGCGGCGTCAGCCGCGCGTGCGTCGGACAGCGGTGAGCAGGCGCGGGCGGCCGCGCAGTCGGTGCTCTCCGGGGAGTGAGCGTTGCTCGTCGGGGTGTGGGGTTCCGGCCGTCCCGCAGCGGGACGGCCGGAACCGGAGGGCGGGAGTCAGTGGTCGTCCTTTCGCCGCTCGTGCCTTCGGTCCTCCGCCGTGTGCTCCGGCAGCGGGAAGCCGGCCCGGTAGACAAGGCCTGGCTCCGGTGGGACCGGCCCTCCGGTGCGGGCGTCGGTGCAGTAGGCGGAGAAGACCTCTGCCTCGGTGAGGGGGCGGAGGCGGCCGTCGTTCAGGCTCCAGCCGCGCACCTGCTCGTCGCCGTCGCGGATGGTGCGCATCACCACTCCCCCCGGCCGTCCGGTGGCCAGCCCCGCGGCGAGCACCGTGCGGAAGGCCGACTCCTCGGCGGTGGCCGCTCCCGTACCGCCGCGTGAGGTCCGCTCGGTGTGGAGGACGGCGACCAGGGGGCCGGTGGCCCCGGTGACGCTGCACACCAGGTGGTGGGTGCCCGGGCCGGCTCCGGCGGTGAGCCGGTCCAGGATGCCGGAGGCGGCGTCGAGGGCCTCTTGTTCCAGGTCTTTTCCGCAACCGGGGCACCGGCCGAGGCCGGTGAGGGTGTCGGTGGCGCGTTCCCCGGCGTCCTGGCGCTCCCAGCCGTCGAGCAGCAGGGGCAGCAGCCGGTCCAGGGGCTGTCCCCGGTAGCGGACGGTGGCGCCGGTCGCGGCGATCTCGGCCACGTAGCGTGCGCGGCTGTCGGGGGTGTCGGGGTCGATCCGCTCCTGGGCGCAGAAGTGCGCGTAGTCGTCCGGCTCGAAGAGACCGACACGGGTGTGGACGCCCTGGGTGGTGAGTGAGCGCAGCAGTCCCTCCGTCTGCCGCAGGTAGCGGTGGTGATCGTCGAAGGTGAACGTGGTGTAGCGGCGCATGGCCGCGAAGCCGGCCGGATCGGCCACGACGGCGACCGTGCTGGGCGCCTCGCGGCGCAGGGCCCTCCGCGCCGTCTCCGGCCCGCGGCGGTCGCGCCTTTCGTGGTGTGGCATGTCGCCATCCCCCTCGATGGTGTGTTCGTTTGGCGACTCACCGTAATCGAGGGGGCTGACAACGGGCCTCGGACAGGCTCAGGAGGTGCGGCGTTCCCTGGCCAGGCGCTCGTAGAAGCGCAGGAGCGCTACGTCGTCGACCGAGCCGGGGTTGACCGCCTTGTCGAGTTCGGCGCCCTGGAGGAGGCGTTTGACCGGGACCTCCAGCCGCTTGCCGGTGAGGGTGTGGGGGACGCCCTCGACCTCGATGATCTCGTCGGGGACGTGCCGGGGTGAGAGCTGTTCGCGGATGGCCCGCTTGATCCGGTCGCGCAGGGCGTCGTCGAGGCGGACGCCATGGGCTAGGTGGACGAACAGGGGCATCCAGTAGCCGCCGTCGGGCTGTTCCGCGCCGATGACGAGGGATTCGCGGATCTCGGGGAGGCGTTCGACGACCTCGTAGATGTCGGCCGAGCCCATGCGGACGCCCTGCCGGTTGAGGGTGGAGTCGGAGCGGCCGTGGATGACGACGGTGCCGCGTGAGGTGAGGGTGGTCCAGTCGCCGTGCCGCCACACGCCGGGGAACATCTCGAAGTAGCTGTCGCGGTAGCGGGAGCCGTCCGGGTCGTTCCAGAAGCGGATCGGCATGGACGGCATGGGGCGGGTGACGACCAGTTCGCCGACCTCGTCGACCAGCGGCCTGCCGTGCGGGTCCCAGGACTGCAGGTCGGTGCCCAGGCCGGGGGCCTGGAGTTCGCCGATGTGGACGGGGAGGGTGGGGACGGCGCCGGCGAAGCAGCTGCACACGTCGGTGCCGCCGCTGACGGAGGCGATCCACATGTCCTGGGCGACCTCGTCGTGGATCCAGCGGAACCCGTCGGGCGGGAGGGGGGAGCCGGTGGTGGCGACGCACCTGACGCGGGAGAGGTCGAGGTCGCGGCCGGGGTGGACGCCGGCCTTGCGGCAGGCCATGACGTAGGCGGCGGAGGTGCCGTAGAAGGTGGCGCCGGTGCGTTCGGCCACGCGCCACTGGGCGTCGGTGCCGGGGTGGCCGGGGCTGCCGTCGTAGAGGACGACGGTGGTGCCGGTGAGCAGGCCGGAGACGAGGAAGTTCCACATCATCCAGCCGGTGGAGGTGTACCAGAAGAAGCGGTCTCCGGGGCCGAGGTCGCAGTGGAGGCCGAGCTGCTTGAGGTGCTCGACCAGGATGCCGCCCTGGGACTGGACGATGGCCTTGGGCAGTCCGGTGGTGCCGGAGGAGTACAGCACCCACAGCGGGTGGTCGAAGGGGACGGGTTCGAAGACCGGTTCGGCCGGAGCGCCGTCGGCGGCGGTCAGGGCGTTCCACTCCAGGGCGCCTTCGGGGGCCTTGGTGCCGAGCAGGGGGATGTGGACGACGGCGCGCAGGGAGGGCAGTTCGCGGCGCAGTTCGGCGACGGTGCCGGTGCGGTCGTGCTCCTTGCCGCCGTAGCGGTAGCCGTCGACGGTGAACAGGACGACCGGTTCGACCTGCTGGAAGCGGTCCAGGACGCTGCGGGCGCCGAAGTCGGGGGCGCAGGAGGTCCACACGCCGCCGACGGCGGCGGTGGCCAGCAGGGCGACGGCGGCCTGGGGGATGTTGGGCAGGTAGCCGCTGACGCGGTCGCCGGGGCGCACCCCGAGGCGGCGCAGTTCGGCGGCGAGCGAGCCGACCTGGCGGCGCAGCTCCGCCCAGGTGACGGGGACCGGTTCGTGGCTCTCGCCGGCGTACAGCAGGGCGGGGGTGTCCGCGCGGGCCGGGTCCTCGCCTGCGCGCAGGGCGTGTTCGGCGTAGTTGAGGGTGGCGCCGGGGAACCAGCGGGCTCCGGGCATGGCGGGGTCGGCGAGGACGGTCTCGTACGGGGTGGTGAAGCGTACGTCGAACCACTCGGTGACCGCCTGCCAGAAGGCTCCGAGTTCCTCGACGGACCAGCGGTGCAGCGCGGCGTAGCTCGCGGCCGGGTCGCCGGGGGCGGCGGCGGGGGCGCCGAATCGTTCGGCGGCCCATGCCTGGAAGCGGGTGATCCGGGCGCCCTCGATCCGGTCGGGGCCGGGGCTCCACAGGGGCTCCGGCTGGTCTGCGGTCGTCGGTGCGGCGCTGTGCGCGGCGGTCATGGCGGCTCCCGGGCTGTTTTCACGCTTCGTGTGCGTTCGCCTCTCCGCACCGCTCGGCCCCTGGGATGGTGGCCGGGGGCGTGCGGGTGCGCGGCGGCTGTGCAGGACTGTGCCATGTGATCGGTTTCCGCACCAGGGCCGCTCCCCCATACCGGGGGGCCGGACGGTGTGGTTCAACCACGGGGGGACGTCCGGTGAACGGCGGTTGAACGCGGCATCTGCCGCTCGCCGGTGATGGCACTCTGATCAGCATGGATGCACGTGACCTGGTGCGGTCGGTGAGATTGGTCGGTGCGGCGCAGGGGTTGCGTGCGGCGCGGTCCGCGTGGCGGGGGCGGCGCACGGACGCCCGGGCGCTGCCGCGCGGCGGCCGGGAACGGGCGCGGGTGCCGGGTCCGGCGCGGGGGGCGGAGCCGCGGCCGGGCGGTGGGGTGGTGCACTTCGAGCGGTCGTCGCTGCGGGTGCGGGTGACGGCGGGCGGGATGGTGTTCTGCGGCTGGGACGGCGCGGCGCCCGAGCCGTCGTACGCGCTGGCGGGCTCGTATCCGCAGGCGGATCCGCGAGCGGTGCTGGAGCCGGACAAGGACGGCGGCTGGCGGGTGGTCTCCGAGCGGGTGCTGGTGACGGTGACCCGGCTGGGTGCGGTGGAGGTGCGCACCCCGGGCGGTGTGGTGCTGCGCCGTGATCTGCCGCCGCGCTGGTGGGAGCCGGCGGACGGTGCGGAAGAGGGTGCGCGGGGTGGTGCGGGGAGCCGCTGGACGCAGCGTTCGGAGGTGCCGGCGGACGCGCGGTTCTTCGGCCTGGGCGGGCGGGCTCCGGGGCCGAGGCTTCGCGGCGGCCCGTACCGGCTGTGGAACGCCGGTCCGGTTCCGTTCCGGACCGGGCGCGGGGCGCGGTCGCTGACGATGCCGGTCCTGTGGGTGGTGGCGGACGCGGGCGGCCATCTGGTCTTCCACGACAACTCCTGGGACGGCCTGGTGACGTTGCGTGAGGGCCTGGAGGGCGCGGGTTCCGGTCACGACCGGCCGGGCCGGTGCGAGGTGCGGATGTCGGGCGGTCCGCTGCGCTACTGGGTGCTGACGGGGGCGCCCTCGCGGGTGCTGCACGGCTGGCGGGCGCTGACGGGCGCGCCCGTGCTGCCGCCCCGGTGGGCATTGGGCCACCAGGCGGGCCTGTGGGGGACGGGGGGCGAGCGCGAGGTGCGGCGGGTGGTGGCGGGGTACGCCGAGCGGGGGCTGCCGCTGAGCGCCGTGCATCTGGGGGCGGGCCACCAACAAGGGCGGCGGGGGTTCACGGTGGACTCCGGAGGGTTCCCGGACCTGCCGGCCCTGGCGGAGGCGCTGCGCGGGCCGGACGGGGACGGGGTGCGGCTGGTGTCGTGCGTGGATCCCGCGGTGCGGGCGGAGCCGGGTGATGCGGTGTACGACGGCGGGCTCGGCGAGGACGCCTTCGTCCGGGATCCGGTGGGCGGGCCGGTGCGCGGGCTGGGCCCGGCGGGTGAGGCGGTGTACCCGGACTTCACCGATCCGCGGGTGCGCAAGTGGTGGGGAGGGCTGTACTCCGAGCGGCTGGCGCGGGGTTTCGCCGGGTTCTGCCACGAGATGAACGATCCGGTCTCCCTGGCGGCCTTCGGTGACGCGACGCTGCCCCGGTCGGCCGGGCACTGCCTGGAGTCGCGCGGCGGCGACCACCGGGAGGCGCACAACGTCTACGCCCTGGCGATGGCACGTGCGGGTTTCGAGGGGCTGCGGGGTCTGCGGCCCCATGAGCGGCCGTTGCTGCTGTCGCGCTCGGGCTGGGCGGGTCTGCAGCGCTACGGCGGCACCTGGACGGATCAGACGTCGGCCGGCTGGGAGGGACTGCGGGACGCACTGGCCCAGGTGATCGGCCTGGGACTGTGCGGGGTGCCGTACTGCGGTGCGGACGTGGGGGGTCCTGCGGGGTCGCGGCGACCGTCGGCGGAGTTGTATCTGCGCTGGTTCCAGCTGGCCGCGTACCTGCCGCTGTTCCGCACCCCGGCCGTGCCGGGTCCCGGGCGGCGGGAGCCGTGGGAGTTCGGTCCGGAGGTGCTGGAGCATGTGCGGGCGGCGCTGCGCGAACGGCAGCGGCTGCTGCCGTACTTCGCGACGCTGGCCCGGCTGGCGCACCGCTCGGGGGCTCCGTACGTGCGCCCGCTGTGGTGGGCCGCGCCGAAGGACCGGGCGCTGCGGGAGTGCGAGGACGCGTTCCTGCTGGGGGACGCGTTGCTGGTGGCGCCGGTGCTGGAGCCGGGGGTGGTGCGCCGTACCGTGCGGCTGCCGCGCGGGTGGTGGTACGACACGGCGACGGGGCAGGTGCACAGGGGCCCGGGCCGGGTGGTCGTCGAGGCTCCGCGGGCGCAGATACCGGTGTTGGCCCGGGCGGGGTCGGTGGTGCCGGTGGCCGGGCCGGAGGGCGGGACCGAGCTGGAGGTGTGGGCTCCGCCGCCCGGGCGTACGGGTGGCGGGGTGGTGGCCGCGGACCCGGGGGACGGCTTCGGGCGGGTGGAGCTGGAGCGGTTCTCGGTGCGGGTGCTGGGCCAGGAGGTGGTGGTGGCGCGGGAGGGGAGCCCGGAAGTGGGGTACCCGGTGCGGGTGCGCGGCTCGGGGACGTGAGCGCACGGAGGGCGCGGGGCGTCCGCGCGGGGCGCGCGGGCGGTCTTCCGCGGTGTGCCGGGCACCTGGTAGACGGAGGGGTCATGCCGATCAGGGAACCGATCACTTCGCCGTCCGCGCGACCGGGCGTGAATCCCTCCGTGCGAGGGCACGGGACACGCGTTCCGGTGGCCGCGGTCCTCCTCGTGCTCGCCGTACTCCTCGCACCCGCCGTCCTCGTCGCCGCGGCGCCGTCCGCGCGGGCCGATCCGGAGCCGAAGGCGCCCCCGGAGTTCGTGGCGCTCTCCGAGGTGGATCCGACGATCCTCCAGGAGATCCGCTACACCACCGCGCACAACTTCGTCGGCGATCCCGTGGACGGGTACCGCAAGCCGATGTGCCTGCTGACCCGCGACGCCGCCGAGGCGCTGCGCCGGGCGCAGTGGAAGCTGCTGTGGCGGGGGTACTCGCTGAAGGTCTACGACTGCTACCGCCCGCAGCGGGCCGTGGACCACTTCGTGGCGTGGGCCCAGGATCTCGGCGACCAGCGGATGAAGGAGGAGTTCTATCCCCGGGTGGACAAGACGCGGCTGTTCTCGGACGGGTACATCGCCGAGCGCTCCGGGCACAGCCGGGGCAGCACCGTCGACCTGACCCTGGTCCGGCTGCCCGCCTGGCCGACCCGGCCGTATGTGCCCGGTGAGCCGCTGACGCCGTGCTTCGCGCCCCGGGAGGAACGTTTCCCGGACAACTCGGTGGACATGGGGACGGGCTACGACTGCTTCGACACCCTCTCGCACACGCTGGACCCGCGGATCACCGGTGAGCAGCGCGCCAACCGGCTGCTGCTGAAGGAGTCGCTGGAGGAGGTCGGTTTCGTGAACTACGAGGCCGAATGGTGGCACTACTCCTTCCGGCGGGAGCCGTTCCCCGACACCTACTTCGACTTCCCCGTGCACCCCAGGTCGCTCACCGGGCGCTGAGCGGCCTCCACCGGCCGCGTGTGCCGCCCGGCGCACGGTACGCGGTGCGCCAGGCGGAGCGGCGGTACGGCACCACCCCCGTGGATCCCGTACCGCCGTCGTCCGGTGTTGGGGACGCGGCCCGCCCCATGGCGGTTCTGGATTCGGTGCGCTGTCACCCGTTCGCCACGTTTCCCGGACTCCCCGCCCGCGTCCGGGGCGGCGGGCGGGAGGCGCGGAAATGCTCGTGAACTCTGCGCGAACAACCCCTCCGGGCGCCTTCGGTGGCAGCATGCTGGTGCCGTGCGTGCCTGGACGAGCCAAATCCGATTCGCCTACCAGCCGGTCGTGGACCTGGGGACCGGTTCCGTGACGGCCCTGGAGGTCCTGGCCCGCTGCGAGGGAGGCGATGTCCTGGCCGAGGCGTGCCGCGATCCGGAGCTGGACGCCGAGCTGGCCGCGCTGGCCCTGCGGTCCGCCGCACGCCGGGAAGGACTGCTGCCCCTCCACGTCAACGTCTTCGCCGCCACCCTCGCCGGTCTCGGCGACCTTTCCGCACTGCGCCGGGCCGTGCGGGAGGCCGGTCGCCGGCCGTGGGAGGTGACGCTCGACATCACCCCGCGGCCGGCGTCGGTGCCTGGTGGGGCGCCGGTGCCCCGCGAGGCGCTGGTGGCGGCGGCCGGCGCGCTGCGCGAGGACGGCTTCCGGATCTGCGTGGACGGGATCGGCGCCGGGGACCCGCCGCTGCTGCTGCTCGCCGATCTCTCCCCCGATCTGCTCAAGGTGGACGCCGCCGTCGTGGCCGGGCTGCCGCACCGGCCCGCCTACCGTGCGGCGGTCGCCGGGCTGCGGCGGTTCTGCGACGGCGTCGGGGCGCTGCTGGCCGTCGAGGGGGTGGAGACCGAGCTGCAGTACGCGTCTGCGCGGGCGGCCGGCGCGCACCTGGCGCAGGGGCATCTGTTCGCCCCGCCCGCGCGCCGTCCGGCCGTCGAGGTCCGTGTGCCGGTGTGCCCGCCCGCCGCTCCGCCGGACGGGAGGGGCTCGCAGGGGCCGCCGGTCTCGGAGTTCCTGCACCCCGCGGCCCTGCTGCCGCTGTCGGCCTCCGCCTCCCAGGTGCGGGCGCTGCTCACCGGCTCGCCGGAGGTGACCGGGGTGATGCTGGTGGACCATGACGGTGTGCCGGTGCGCGCGGTGGACCGGGACCGCTTCCTGCTGGCCATGTCGGGCCGCTACGGCCACGCCCTGTACGCCGACCGGCCCGCGGTCCGGCTGGCGGACCGGCCGCGCACGGTCCGGGTGGGCGCCACCGCGTGGGAGGTGCTCGACGTGGTCGCCGCCGGGGACAGCAGCCGTACGGCCGACGACGTGGCGGTCGTGGACGAGGCGGGGCGCTGCGTGGGGGTGGTCCGGCTGGCCGAGGTGATCAGGGCGCTGGCCGACAGCCGTATGGAGGACGCCCCGGGGCTGGACCGGCTCACCCGGATGCCCCGCCCGGGCGCGGGCTGAGCCGCGTCCGGTCTCCCCGGCCGGGTGGTCGAACGGCCCGGCCGGGGAGGCCGGTGACACACACCGTCGGCTCCGGGACGTGGTGCGGGATGCGGGACGGAACGGGCCGCCTCCCTCTGCGGGTTGCCTTGACGGCCTTCCTCACCGGGGGAACACTTCCGATTATCAGACGGTATCGCCGCACGTCGGTCTCCATGGCCGGATGCTCCCCGGGGCGGTTCCGCTGGACACGCACGCTCGTCGCGGACGCCGGGCGGGGCGCGGCCGCGCCGTGCCGCCGGATCCGTCGGCACCGCACAACGCACCCCGCAGGGACACCCGGGGCCGCTGCCCGGGGTGAGGGCACGGAGGAGCGGCAATGAACCTTCCCACCAGCGATATCCTCATCGGCGAGATCATCGGAACGGCACTCCTGATCCTCTTCGGCGCGGGGGTCAACGCCGCCATCACGCTCAACCGGTCCAAGGCGCAGAACGCGGGCTGGATCGTCATCGCCTTCGGATGGGGCTTCGGGGTGCTCACGGGCGCCTACACCGCGGCGCCCCTTTCCGGAGGGCACATCAATCCCGCCGTGACCATCGGCATCGCCACCCAGACGGGTGAGAACTGGGACAAGGTCCCGGTCTACATCGCGGGGCAGATCTTCGGTGCGTTCCTCGGCGCCGTGCTGGCCTGGCTGGTCTACTACGCGCAGTTCGCGCTGAACCGCGACAAGGAGACCGCGATGCCGACCCTCGGCATCTTCTCAACGATTCCGGAGGTCCGCAGCCCGGTGGCCAACCTGGTCACCGAGATCATCGCGACCGTCGCGCTGGTGCTGCCGATCCTGGCCTTCGGCCTGACCAGGGGGCTGGGCGAGTCCGGTACCGCGCTCCTCATCGTCGCGCTGCTGGTCGTGGGAATCGGTCTGTCCCTCGGCGGCCCCACCGGTTACGCCATCAACCCGGCCCGCGACCTGGGCCCCCGCATCGCCCACGCGCTGCTGCCCATCCCCAACAAGGGCACCTCCGACTGGGGGTACTCCTGGGTTCCGGTGGTGGGGCCGATCATCGGCGGCGTCCTCGGGGCACTCGTCTACAACCTCGCCTTCTGATCCGGGCCGCGAGGACTGGGAACAAGGCCGCAGAGGGACCGGGGAAGAGCGGGAAGTACCGAGGACGACCAGCACAAGGGGACCGGAGGAACCGCCATGACGGACACCGCAGCCACCTACGTCGCCGCGATCGACCAGGGCACCACGTCGAGCCGCTGCATCATCTTCGACCACGACGGCGCGATCGTCGCCGTCGACCAGCGCGAGCACCGGCAGATCTTCCCCAAGCCCGGCTGGGTGGAGCACGACGCCACCGAGATCTGGTCCAAGGTCCAGGCCGTGGTCGCGGGAGCACTCGCCAAGGCGGGACTGCGCGGCCGCGATCTGAGCGCGCTGGGCATCACCAATCAGCGCGAGACGACCGTGCTGTGGGACCGCGCCACCGGCAGGCCGGTCCACAACGCCATCGTCTGGCAGGACACCCGCACCTCCGCGCTCTGCCGGGAGCTGGGCGGCGACGTGGGCCAGGACCGTTTCCGCGACCGGACCGGGCTCCCGCTGGCCAGTTACTTCTCCGGGCCGAAGGCCGCCTGGCTGCTGGAGCACGTGCCCGGGCTGCGCGAGCGCGCCGAGGCCGGCGATATCGCCTTCGGCACGATGGACTCCTGGCTGATCTGGAACCTCACCGGCGGCACGGAGGGCGGCGTGCACGTCACGGACGTCACCAACGCCAGCCGGACGATGCTGATGAATCTGGAGACCCTCCAGTGGGACTCCTCGATCCTGGAGGCCATGGGCATCCCCGAGGCGGTGCTTCCGGAGATCCGCTCCTCGGCCGAGGTGTACGGAACGACTTCGGTGGGGACGAGCACCGGGGTGCCGGTGGCCTCCGCGCTCGGCGACCAGCAGGCGGCCATCTTCGGCCAGACCTGCTACGAGGTCGGCGACGCCAAGAACACCTACGGCACCGGCTCGTTCCTGCTGCTGAACACCGGCCACCGCCCGGTGGCCTCCAAGAGCGGGCTGGTGACCACGGTGGGCTACCAGCTCGGCGGCGAGCGGCCCGTCTACTGCCTGGAAGGCTCGATCGCCATCACCGGCGCCCTGGTGCAGTGGTTCCGCGACCAGCTCGGGATCATCCGGGAGGCCGCCGAGATCGAGCCCCTGGCCGCGAGCGTGGAGGACAACGGCGGCGCGTACATCGTCCCGGCCTTCTCCGGCCTGTTCGCCCCGTACTGGCGCTCGGACGCGCGCGGCGTCGTCACCGGCCTGACCCGCTACGTCACCAAGGCGCACCTGGCGCGGGCCGTGCTGGAGGCGACGAGCTGGCAGACGCGTGAGGTCGTCGACGCGATGTACCAGGACTCCGGGGTGGAGATCACCAGCCTCAGGGTGGACGGCGGCATGACCGCCAACGGGCTGCTGATGCAGCACCAGGCGGATGTGCTCGGGGTGCCGGTGATCCGGCCGGTGATCTCCGAGACCACCTGTCTGGGCGCGGCGTACGCGGCCGGTCTGGCCACCGGGGTCTGGTCGGACCTGGAGGAGCTCAAGGCGCACTGGAAGAAGGAGGCCGAGTGGACTCCCCGGATGGACGCGGAGGTCCGTGAGCGGGAGCACCACAACTGGCGCAAGGCCGTCGAGCGCAGCCTCGGCTGGGAGGAGGACGGCGGCTGAGCCTCCCTCTCCCGGCCGGGGCCCCCTCCCTAAGGCCGGATCTCCCTCCCCCGGCGGACCCGGCTTCCGGGCCGGGCCCGCCGGGCGCCGGAGGCCGGGGGTGCGTCAGGCCGGGGAGCGCGTCGGGCCGGGAGCGCTTCCGCGGCGCCCTGGTGCGCCGGCGGTCATGGCGTGCTCCACGACCGAGGCCAGCATCTCGCGCACGGAGCCGCGGTCGCGCGCGTCGCACCGCAGGACCGGCACCGCCGCCTCCAGCTCCAGCGCGGCGCGCACCGCCTCCGCCGCGGGCCGGTGGGCGCCGTCCGAGCCGTTCACGGCCACGGCGTACGGAACGGCGTGCCGCCGGAGGCGGCCGAGTGCGCCGAGGCAGTCCTGCGGGCGGCAGGTGTCGGCGAGGAGCACCGCGCCGAGCGCCCCCTGGACCAGCTCGTCCCACAGGGGCCCGAACCGCTCATGCCCCGGTGCCGCGAGGAGGCAGAGGGTCAGCCGTTCGCTCAGGGTGATACGGCCGAAGTCCATGGCGACGGTGGCGGCTTCCCGCTCGCCGGGGCCTTCCGCCGCCGCTCCCCACGCCCGTCCGGGGCCGCCGGCCGGAGGGCCGGCCTGCGCCAGGAACTCCTCGGTGCGCAGCGGCCCGACCTCGCTGGCGGAGCCGATCAGGGTGGTCTTGCCCGCTCCCGGGCCGCCCGCCACCAGCACCTTCAGCGCCACCGGTGAGGCGGCGACGGTGCTTTTCCGGTGCTCTCGGCAGGCGCCGGAGTCCGCGAAGACCATCGGTTCTTCCTCCGCATCTCGCAGTGCGGCCCGCATCCCGCGGTGCCGCCCGTCGGAGCATGGGATCGTTCCGTACCGGCGCGGTGACGACAAGTCCCCGCGGCGGCCGGGACGTGATCAGGCCAAGTACCGCTACAGGCCGAGTACGGCCAATGGCCGCCTAGTACGGCCCTGCGCCGCCTCCGCGGGTCGTTTACGGCCGGTATCGTCAGGGAACTGGGCGGTATGCCTGTTTCTCAGAACGTCCGCACGGCCTTCTCGGCCGCTCTCTCCGCCGCCCGTTCCGCGCTTCCGGATCCCGAGCGTCCGGGACGGATCCTGACTGCGGTGGAGAGGCTGGAGAGCACCCCGCGTCTCGACGCCGCGCTCGGACCTCTGCGGCGCGCCGTGCACGCGCTTCCGCTGGGCGGTGCGCGCGACGCCCTGCACGGCCGCTGGCTGGGCCACGCGGTGCACCCGCTGATGGTGCAGGTCCCCATCGGTACCTGGATGTCCGCCGCCGTACTCGATCTGATGCCCGGGCAGCGCCGCGGCGCCGACGTCCTGGTGGGGGTCGGCCTGGCGGCGGCCGCCCCGGCCGCCCTGACGGGCTGGGTGGACTGGGCCGAGCTGCGCAAACCGCAGATGCGGGTCGGTCTGGTGCACGCCGCGGCCAACGCCACGGCCGTCGGTCTGTACTCGGCCTCGCTGACCGCCCGCCTGCGCGGCCGGCGGGGCCGGGGCCGCCTGCTGGGGTTCGCGGGACTGGCCGTGGTGAGCGCGGGAGGGGCCCTGGGCGGCCATCTGGCCTACCGGCAGGCCGCCGCCGTCAACCACGCCGAACAGGTACCCGCCGTGGTCGGCCCCGGCTGGCATCCCGTCGGTGACATGGCCGACCTGCCGGTCGGCGAGCCGGTCCGGCGGTACGCGGGCGAGACGCCGGTGGTCGTCGTCCGCGAGACCGGCGGGCAGGTGCACGCCCTGGCCGACCGGTGCAGCCACATGGCCGGGCCGCTGTCGCAGGGCACGGTCGCCGACGGGTGCGTGCGGTGCCCCTGGCACGGCAGCGTCTTCCGTCTGGCGGATGGCTGGAACGTACGGGGTCCCGCGACCTCCCCCCAGCCGGTCTTCGAGACCCGGGTGGTGGACGGCCGGGTGGAGGCGCGCCTGATCCAGGATCCGGACCGGGCACACCACCCCGTGGCCGGATCGGCCGGGCAGACCGGCCCGGCCTGAGCGGGTCTCCCGCGGCCGTTCAGGGACACCCGGGGCGCCCCGGACCCCGCCGGGGCGCCCCGGAAAGTGGCTCAGAGCGCCCGCAGGCCGTTGATCACGTCGCGCAGTATGCGCTCGTCCGGCAGTTCGGCCGGGGGCACGGGACGGGTGACGCGGACCAGCTCGGCCTCGACGAGATCTCCGACCAGGACGCGTACGACGCCCACCGGCAGGTCCAGCACGGCCGCCAGTTCGGCGACCGGCTGAGGGGACCGGCGGCACCGGGCGACGATGTCCAGGTGCTCCGGGCCGAGTACGCCGGTGCCGCCCGCGGGCCCGGCGGGCGTCTCGGCGACCACCAGCGCGACCGGGTCGATACGGCTTCCTGTCTCGCTGCGGGTGCGGCCGCGGGTCATGGTGTACGGCCGCACCACCGGCCCCGCGGCGTCGTCGAACCAACGGTCCGTCATGGCGGGCTCACCCCGCACCGGTCGCGTCGCGCCGGGGCTGCCCGGCCCGGCCCGCCGGGCCGTCCGGGAGCCGGTCCGGCTCACCCGTCGCCCCCGTGGCGTCCTCCCCCGTGCCGTGCACTGCGGTCATCGGCCGTCCCCCTCCAGTGTGTCGGTCGCGGTGCCGTGTCGTCCGAACCGGTTCCACCGTCCGAGCCGTTCCCGTCCTCCGGGGCGTCCACACCCGTGTCGCCGGGGGAGTTCACGCTCCGCTGCCGGCCGCGTCGCAGTCCGTGCTGGAACGAGGCCATCCGGGCGCGCGCCCGGTCGGCGTCCCCTCCCCGCTCCCGGCCCCCGCCCCGGTCCTCACCCTGTTCCGGCTCCCTGCTCCCCTCCGGTGCCCGGCGGGTGCCGGGCCGCAGCTCCCGGACGAGTCCGGCGCCGCCGTTCTCGCCGGGCGGGCGGCGGGACATGGGCCGCGGCGCCGGATCGCCGCGGTGGTCGGCGGCGTGGCCGCGCAGCAGGGTCCCGACGTCCGCGCCTGTGCCCCTGGCCTCCCCGGCGGGCGGTTCCGGTCCGTCCGGGCCGCCCCGGCCCGCCGCTATGGCGGGCCGGGCCCCGCGCAGCGGGAGGCCCGCGGCGGTCCGGGCGCGGTGCTCCCCGGTGTCCTCCTCCCCCGCCGCCACGGCGTCCGGGGAGACGCCGGGGATCTCGGTGAGCAGCGCGCCGGGGACGAGTACGACGGCGGTGGTGCCCCCGTAGGGCGAGGGCTGCAGGGAGACGCGGACGTTCTGGCGCCGGGCGAGCCGGGAGACGACGAACAGACCGAGCCTGTCGGTGTCGGAGAGCCGGAAGTCGGGCGTCTCGGAGAGCCGGAGGTTGGCCTCCAGCAGCGCGTCGGGGGACATGCCCAGGCCCCGGTCGTGGATCTCCAGTGCGAAGCCGCTGGGGACCCGCTCTCCGAGCACCTGGACCGCGGTGTGCGGCGGCGAGAACACCGTCGCGTTCTCCAGGAGTTCGGCGACGAGGTGGGTCAGGTCGGCGATGGCGGCGCCGTCGACCGCGAGCGGGGGCATCGGCCGCACCTCGACGCGCTCGTAGTCCTCCACCTCGGAGACGGCGGCGCGGACGACGTCCATCAGGGGGATGGGTTTGCGCCACTGGCGGGAGGGCGTGGCGCCGGAGAGGATGACCAGGCCCTCCGCGTGCCGGCGCATACGGGTGGTGAGGTGGTCGAGCCGGAAGAGGTCGGCCAGTTCCCCGGGGTCCTCGGTGCGCCGCTCCATCGCGTCCAGCAGGGTGAGCTGGCGGTGGAGCAGCACCTGGCTGCGGCGGGCGAGGTTGACGAAGACCTCGGAGACGCCGCGGCGCATGTCCGCCTGTCTGACGGCGGCCTCGACGGCGGCCCGCTGGAGGGTGTTGAGGGCCTGCCCGACCTGCCCGATCTCGTCGCGCCCGTACTCCAGACGCGGCGCCTCGGTCTCCACGTCGACCTGCTCGCCCGCGGCGAGCCGCCGCATGACCCCGGGCAGCCGTACGCCCGCGGCCTCCCCCGCCTCCCTGCGCAGGGCGCCGAGGTCGCGGACCAGGCCGCGGCCGATGCGCAGGGAGACGGCCACGGAGACGACGACGGCCGCGAAGCCCAGGATTCCGACGACAGCGGCGCGCAGCAGTACGGAGGCGGCCTCCGGTTCGACTCTCCGGTGGTAGCGCTCGCCGGTCTCCCGGTCCATGCGCCGCAACTCCTCCAGGGCGGTACCGGAGATCTCCCGCCAGCGTTCCGCGTCGAAGGCCTTCACCGCTCCCGCGGCGCCGGCGCCGATGATCTCGTCCTCGGCCGCGCGCAGGGCCCGGCCGTCGGTGCCGGACCAGAATCTGCCGTATCTCTCCCGGTCCTCGGCGGGGAGCACCGAAAGGTGCGTGCGGTAGGTGAGTTCGCGCTCGGCCACCCGGTCGGAGACGGCCCGAAGCTGATCCCCGGTCATCCGGCCGGCGGTGAACGCGGCGGCCAGCAGGGCGTCCTGACGGGAGAGGTACTCGCGGGCGCGGGAGAGGCCGATGAGGGCCCGGCCCTCCCTCTCCAGCCGGACGTCGTCCACCCCGCGCATGCCGGTGAGGAAGGTGTGGCACGGGTCGATGAGGGCGTTGTACGCGTCGTAGGCGTCCTGGCGCCCGACGGCGTTGTCGGTGACCCGGGCACGCACCTTCTCCAGCCGGTCGAGCGCGGCGAGCAGTTCGTCCAGACGCCCGCGGGGGTCGTCGTCCAGCTCACCGCGGATCTCCTCGCCCCCGGCCCGGGAACGCAGGGCCGCCACCGCCTCGTCGGTGGCCCGCCGGCCGTCGTGCAGGGCGGCCAGGGAGTCGGAGCGGCGCGGGTCGGCGAGGTGGACGAGGGTGTGGCGGCGCTCGGTCTGGAGGGCGCGGACGGCTTCCTGGACCGGTTCGCCGAGCTCGCCCATGACGGCAGCGGCGTCCAGCAGCCGGTCCGCCTCACGGCCGGTGATCACAGTGGCGAACACCCAGATCGAGGTGAGCGCCACCAGAGGGACCAGCAGCAGCGCCACGATCTTCCGCCGGATCGACTTGCCGCGAAAGCGCATGGCCTCCCCTGTGTCCATCCCGTCGAACGGGAGCATGGGTTCCCTCAGCAAACGGCGCGAGCCTACTACTGGTAACGGGCCGGCCGTGGGCGCGTCCGGGACATCGGGCATCCGTACGGCGCCTGTCGTGCGCTGTTGTGACGCTGTGTTGTGATACGCCGGATGCCGCACGGTGCGCGGGGAACGCGCGCACGGCAGGGCACGGGGAGACCGCATGGGGCTGAGCAGGACCGACTGGGGACCGGGTGGATTCGATCAGTTTCGATGGGACCGGGATGAGGATGTGATGTACGAGGAGAGTGGAGATCCCGTGGACACCGGACCGGGGCTGCCCGACCCGGTACGGGCGGCGGCCGTGCGCGCGGTCGTCCTCGTGGCCGTGACCCTGGTGCTGGTGATGGTCGCCGTCCTGTGCTCCCTGGCGCAGGTGTGGCTGGCCCTGCCCATGGTGCTCGCGGCGGTGGCGGGCACGGTGGTCACCACCTGGGGGGTGCTGGACGTGTGGGTCACCCGGCAGATGTGGAACCAGCGCAACGGGGTGGTCTCCACGCCGAGCAGCGTGGCGCGCGAGCGCGGTGGCTTCCGCCGAAGACACGGCTGACGGTCCGGGGAGCCGGGCTCCCCGGGCCGCGGGGCTCTAGGGGGAAACCCCCACAACTCCGCTTCGGGAGAGCCTCGTTGACCGGGGATTCGGCAGGGTGCACGCCCTCCTCGGGAACGATCACGCCGTCCGGGCCGGTCGCCGAGGATGTGGTGCGCGGCGGACACCCCGTCCGCACCACCGGAGGAGCCGATGAGACAGCGCACCCGTACCGCCCTGGCGGCCGCCCTCGTCCTCGGGCTGACGGCGGGCCCACTGGCCCTGCCCGCGGCGGCCCACACCCGCCTCCCCGCGGCGGCCACCGGGGAGGCCGACCCCGCGGGGCCCGACGCCGATGCTCTGCGTGCCGCACTGACCGGACTGCCGGACCGGGACGTGACCGCGGCGCTCGTACGCGTCGGCGGCGACGGCGCCTGGCGCGGCGCGGCCGGGGTGCGGGACCTGCGGACCGGCGCTCCGGTCCTGGAGCACGGCCGTTTCCGGGCCGGGTCCGTGACGAAGTTGGTGACCGCGGCCGTCGTGCTGCAACTCGCCGCCGAGGGCGGGGTGGACCTCGACGCGTCTGTCGGGACCTATCTGCCGGAGCTGCTGACACCTGCTTTCGGGAAGCCTTTCACCGTGAGGCAGTTGCTGAACTTCACCAGCGGGCTCCGGCCGGGCGGCTCGCTCGGCGACACCGTGGAGGAGGGGTACCCGCACCGCTTCGAGACGCTCACGCCGCGAAAGGTCGTGGCCGCGTCCGTCGCCAGGGGACCCGCGCACGCTCCCGGAGAGCGGCAGGAATACGGAAACATCCACTACACGGTGCTGGGCATGCTGATCGAGGAGGTCACCGGGGACACCTACGAGCACCAGGCCGCCACACGTGTCCTTCGGCCGCTCGGCATGCGGCACACCTCCTTCCCCGACGGTCCCGACCCCCGTGTCCGCGGTCCGCACAACCGCGGCTACGACTGGATCGACGGCAGGCTCGTGGACGTCACCGAGTGGAACGTGTCGGACCGCTGGGCGGCCGGTGACATGATCTCCACCACCGCGGACCTGGAACGTCTCGTCACCGCGCTGTTCGGCGGGGATGTCGTACCGGAGCCGCAGCTGGAGGAGTTCTTCACCGTGCCGGACGTCCCCGGGACGGGCGTGGCCGCGGGCGGCATGGCTCCGTACGAGGTGAACGGCAGGAAGGTCTGGGGCAAGACCGGTTCCCGCCCCGGCTACCAGACCGTCGTCGCCGCGACGCGCGACCTGTCGCGGACGCTCGTCTACTGCGTCAACAGCACCGACGCCAAGGGGGACGCGATGGGTAACGTCCAGCGCTTCGCGTTCCCCGCGTTCAACCGCTGAGCCGTCGCCCGGTGGGCGGTCCCGCCGGACCGGACCAGTCACCCGCGGCCTCAGGAGCTGCCGGGGGCGCTCGCCGGGGTGGCCTCCTCACCGGGGGCGGCGGGCGCCGGGACGGCCGGGACGGAGGGCGGCGCCTCCTGCGCCCGGCCGGCTCCGTCGGGGCGGCGGAACATCCGGGTGGCGGTGATCTCGCCGTGGACCGGCTCGGACTCCGGATCCCGCCTGGGAAGCCCCGGCCGCAGGTGCTCCTCGACGCTGATGTACTTAAGCCCCGCCCTCAGGTCGGCGTCGTTGCGCAGCCGGATCACCAGGGGGAACTCCGCCAGCGCCGTGGTGTCGAACAGACCGGTGGTGTAGATGAGCTGGACGCCCAGCGCGTCGGCCACCGCGCGCTGGAGTTCCAGCAGATAGGTGGCGTTGGCCCGGCCGATGGGGTTGTCGAGGAAGAGCGTGCCCGCGTGCCGGTGCCGGTCGCGGCCCCGGTCGTTGCTGCGCAGCGCGGCCATCGTGCAGTACAGGGCGATGGCCGCGGTCAGCAGCTGGCCGCCGGAGAAGACGTCCCCCATCTGCCCGACCGGCACCCGCTCGGCGCGCAGCACCGCGTCGGGCTTGAGGATCTCCACCGACACCCCGCGCGGCCGGAGGGCGGCGTGCACGCCGCGCAGCAGCAGCGTCATGCCGTCCCGGCGCAGGTCGGAGTTGCGGCGCACGGCCGCCCGGGTGGCCTCGTCGATGACCTCTCCCAGCCACTCGGTGAGGGCGGCCTGGTCGGGGTCCTCGAAGCGGATGCGCAGGAACTCCTGCCCGGACCACTCCCCCAGCCCGCCGGGGAGCCTGGACAGGCGCTGCGCGGAGCGGAGGGTGGCCAGTGAGGACTCCACCAGGCCGCGCAGCCGGTCCACGATGCTGTCCCGGTTGCGCTCCAGTTGCTCCAGTTCGTCGGTCAGGACACGCAGCCGGGGTTCGAAGGCGGCGGCCCAGGAGGCCGCGTGATCGGGCAGGGCGGCGGCGGGGAGTTCGCGGATCTGCTGGCGGGCGGGGGTTCGTACCTGCTCGTAGCGGGTGGAGTTGGCGTGCCGCACCAGGATGTCGCTCGCCTCGCGCACGGCCGACTCGGCGGCGGTGAGGTCGGCGGCGCAGCCGCGCAGGGAACGGCGGGCCTCGGCGGCCGCCTGCCGGGCCTGGTCGAGGGCGCCGGCGTACGGCTCGGGCCGCTCCCCGTCCTCCTCCGGGCCCGCGCCGCCCGCGCCGTGCGGGTCTCGCAGCAGGTCGCGGAGCATGGCGGCCAGTTCGTCGAAGGCGCCGGCGGCGTCCTCGGCGGCGCGCTGGGCGCGCAGCAGCTCGGCGTGAGCTGCGCGGGCGGTCTCCAGTTCGTCGGTGCGGGCGGCCAGTTCGGTGTTGGCGCCGCGCAGCAGGGTCTGGGCCTGCTGCGCATCGGCGGGGACCAGTTCCCGCGGCAGATCGGTGTAGGCGTCCCGGTCCTCGCCGGGGGCCAGACGCTCGGCCTCGCCGCGCAGTCGGCCGAGCTGCTCGCTGGCTGCCGAGGCACGGGACTCCAGCATCTGGACCAGGGCCTCGGCGCGGGCCGCGGCGGCCTGCCGGGAGGGGCCGTCGGCACCGTCGGGCCCCTCCAGGAGCTGGGCGGCGCGGGTGCGCACCTTGTTGGTGAGCCGGTCCAGGGCCGCGCGCGCGGCGCTCTCGTCGCCCTCGGCACGCGCCTGCTCGGCCCGCAGGTCGGCGCCGACCCCGACCTTCTCGTAGAGCTGGGAGGCCGCGCGGTACGCCTCGCGCAGGGCGGGCAGGGAGGCGGGAGGGCCGGCGGGCGGCGCGCCGGTGTCCGGGGCGTCGGCCGTGTCGAGCGTGTCGGGGGCGCCGGCGATCTCGGCGCGCTCGGCGCGCAGCGCGCGGGCGGTGCGGCGCGCGTCGTCGGCGGCGCGCTGGGCCGCGCGCCGGTCCTCGTCGGCGGCGCGGGCCCGCTCCAGGCAGGCGCCGGCCCGGGCCTCGGCCTCGGCCGCCTCGTCGGCCAGCTCCCGCAACCGGGTCTGCCACTTGGCGCGCTCGCGCAACCGGAAGGCGAGTCCGGCCAGGGCGTCCGCGGAACGGCGGGCCTGCTGGGCCCGTTCCTGCCTCTCCTCGCGTACGCGGGCGGCCTCGGCGGCGCTCTCCTCGGCCTCGGCCGCGGCGGCGCGGGCCTCCTCCAGGTGCTGCCGGGCGGTCTCGGCGGCCTCGGCGGCGGCCCGGGCCCCGGCAGCCAGCTCGGCCAGGCGGCCGGGCGGGCAGCCGGTGCGCCAGGAGGCGATCCGCGCGGCCAGGGAGCGGTCGGCGGACAGCCGCGCGGCCAGGGAGCGGATCTCCTCGTCGCGGGCTGCGGCGCGCTCGCGCAGCCGGCGGCGCTCGTCGTCGGCCGCGTGCTCGTCGTGCATGGCCGGGTTGGGCGGTACGAGGAACACGCCGGAGCCGTCCGGGGCCGCGGCGCTCTCGCCGCCGGGCGCGGGGACGGGCGCCAGCAGCGCGGCGGCGGTGCCGACGGCGACGGCCGAGCGGGGCAGCAGGGCCGCGCCCGCCAGGACCTCCCGGGCACGGGCGTGGCTTTCGGGATCGGTGATGACGACACCGTCGACCAGCTCGGGCCGGGCGGCCAGGACGGCGGCGTGATCGGCCGGGTCCACGGACTGGGCGAGGTAGCGCCAACCGGGCAGGGCGGGGATGCCGTGCTCGCCCAGGTACTCGACGGTGGCCAGGACGTCGGGGCCGGGCGGCAGCAGTCCGCCGTCACCGAGGGCGCCGAGGATGCGGGAGTCGTCGGCGGCGGCCGTGCGCAGGTCGAACAGCTGGCGCTCGGCGGTGGCGACCGACTCCTCCAGCAGCTCGCGCAGGGTCTCGGCGTTGCGGTCCAGTTCCTCGGCGTCCAGCGCGCCGGAGGGGCCGGGACCGGAGGGGCCGGGCTCCGGGGAGGCCGCCGACCGCTGTCCGCCGGGCAGTCCCAGCAGCTCGGCCAGGCGCTCCTCGGCGCCCAGGGCCTCGGCGGCGCGCCGCTCGGCAGCGTACGCGCTCCCGGCCGCCTCGGCGGCGTCTGCGGCGCGGGCCGCGGCCAGTTCGGCGCGGGAGCGGGCCGCTGCCGTCTCCCGGGCGCGGTCGGCGGCGCCGCGGGCGCTCTCGCGCGCGGTCTCCCACGCGGCGACGGCGGCCTTCTCGGCGTCGCTGGCGGCCAGGGCCGCGCGGGCCGGGTCGGCGTCGGGCGAGGAGCCGTCCAGCCAGCCGGCGCGTACGGCCTCGGCCGTCTCCTGTTCGACCTCGGCCAGGCGCTGGCGCAGGTGATCGCCCTCGCTGCGGGCACGCTGGGCCTCGGTGGCGGCGGCGGTGGCGTCGCGGTGGGCGGCCTCGCCCTCGCCCTGCAGGGCGGTGGAGCGCTCCTCCTCCTCGGCCGCGAGGTGCTCGGCCTGCTCCGCGGCGGCGTGCAGGGCGCGCACCAGCTCGGTGGCGGCCCGGGCGCGGGCGGCCAGCGCGGGGGCGGCGTCGCGCTCGGCCTCCCGGATGGCCGCGGCGACCCGGGTGGCACGATCGGCGGCGGCACGGTGCGCCAGCACCGTCTCGGCCGCCTGCCAGGCGGCGTGCAGGGTGCGGGCTTCGCTCAGCTCCCGGCGCTGGGCGGCGGCGCTCCTCTCGCCTGCGGCCAGCGCCAGGCAGGCGTGGCGGTAGGCGAGTTCGGCCGCGATGAGCCCGGCGCGCTCGCGTTCGCGTTCGGCGGCGGCCGCGGACCGGGCCGCGTGGTCGGCCCGCTCGGCGAGTTCGGCGGCGCGGCCGCGCTCCTCGGTGCCGCGGGCGGACAGTCGCCGGGCCAGGGTGCGGGTGCGCTGCTCGGCTCCGGCGTGGACGGCGCGGGCCTGCTCCCGGTGCCGGGCGGCCTCGTCGATGCGGCGCAGCAGGTCCAGCGACCCGGCGGTGAAGTCCTTCTCGGCGGTGAGTTCGGCGCGGCGGCCGAGCTTGTGGGCGAAGCCGTGCACCAGGTCGGCCAGCCCGTCGGTGTCGCGGGTGTCGGTGACGGCGCGCAGCAGCAGGTCGGTGAAGTCGGAGTCGTTCTTGACGGCGAACAGGCCGGCGGCCTCGCCCTCGTCGGCGTTCATCTCCCGCTGGTAGCGGAAGAGTTCGGGGTCCAGGCCCAGGTGGCCCAGGTGCTCGTTCCAGCGTTCGTGGACCTCCTCCCAGACCACGTCGAGGTTCGGGTAGGCCTTGCCCGTCTCCACCAGGACGTCGCGGAAACCCTTCATGGTGCGGCGCCGACCCCGGGCGGCGGAGGCGCCCTCGGCGACGGGCCGCAGCGCGGTGGACTCGGCCACCGGCAGGGAGTCCAGGTTCATCCCCGGCCCGGGCCGGAAGCTGTACCAGGCCTCGGCGAACTTCCGCGGGTCGCTGGAGACCTGGCGGCCGCGCCACTCGCTGACCTTGCCGACGACGACGGTCTCCCCGGTGAGGGTGTGCTGCCACTCCAGGGCGACGTGCCCGCAGTCGTCGGCCAGCAGGAACTTGCGCAGCACCCCGGAGCTGGCGCCGCCGAGGGTGTTGCGGTGGCCGGGCAGCATCACCGAGAAGATCAGTTTGAGCAGGACGGACTTGCCGCCGCCGTTCTCCAGGAAGAGCACGCCGGCGGGCGCGGGGCGGCGCGGCGGGCCGATCGGCTCGTCCTCGAAGAAGTCCGCCTGGGCGGGGGCGGGGCTGGGCACCGGCTCGCCGACCCCGCGCAGGTCCAGCACGGTGTCGGCGTAGCGCGCACCGGCGGGCCCGATGGAGTAGAGGCGGATCCGGGACAGCTCGTACATGGCGGCGGGGCTCTCGTTGTTCTGGGGTCGCTGGGGACGGGGTTCAGCTGTGGAAGGGCAGTCCGGCGTCGGCGGCCGGCTCCAGGGCGTCGGGGTCGGGGGGCGGCAGCAGGGTGGCGCGGCCGTCGCCGACGGGCACCACGCCCAGCTCCAGCAGCTCTGTCATGGCGGCGCTGCCCGCCATGTCGCGCACCTGGAGCTGGTAGCGGGCGGTGGTGCGGTAGGTGCCCCCGGCGTCGTCGCCGGTGCGCTGGAGGAAGCCGGAGTCGGCGAGGAAGGCGGCGGCCTTGGCGACGATCCCGGTGGTGGAGCCGGCCAGCCGGCGGGAGTCCTTGGTGGCCCCGGTGGCACTGCGCCGGGTGTACACCCGCCAGGCGGCCTCCAGGCCGGGCGCGTCGCTGGCCGGGTCGGTGTTCTCGCCCTCGCGCTCGGCGCGCTCCTCCAGTCTCCGGCAGGCCTGGCGGACGAAGGCGTCCACGCCGTTGACGGAGATCCTGCCGACGTAGCCGTCGTCGGCCAGGTCCTCGGGGCGGGGGAAGGCCAGGGCGGCGATGGCCAGATGGGCCAGGCCGTGCAGGAAGCGGTCGGTGGAGTCGGAGGTGGCGCGGCGGGCGTAGTCGCCCATGCGCACGGCGAAGACGGAGTCCTCGGCGGCGGTGACGGCCATCCCCGCGCGCGGGGAGACCTCCAGCACGACCAGCCCGAGGCCGGTGGCGACGGCGTCGGCGAGCCGGGCGAAGGCGGGCTCCTCCCGGTAGCGGCGCAGCAGTTCCGCGTACTCGGCGTCGCGGGCGGGCAGCAGCTTGGGCTGGAGGCCGAAGGAGACCAGCCGGGCGGCGTCGGCGGCGTCCGGCGGAGCGAGGGCGGCGGGCCGCCGCGCGGACTCCGGCGGGCCTTCCGTTCCGGGCGTCCCGTGTCCGCCGGGCCCCTCACGCTCGTCGTAACCCTCGTAACCCTCGTAACCCTCGTAACCGACGTGACCGCCGTATGGGCCGTACTCGTTCACGATGCCACCTCCGTACGGTCGGCCGCCATCCCCTCGGCGTCCAGCAGGGCCGTCCCCACCACGAGGTCGGCGCCGCCGAACTCCGGGTCGTCCAGTTCCGTGCCGTCGTCCACGGCGAACAGCAGGCGCCGCTCGCCCTGCCGGTAGGCGGTGCCGACCGGCGGGCTGGCGGCGTGCACCGCCAGCAGGGCCACCAGATAGGGCAGCTCCGGGTCACGGCGGCGGGCCTCGGTCAGCAGGCCCGACAGCCGGCGCGGGGCGTCGGCGGGCAGCTCCAGCAGCTCCCGGGCGGCCTCCATCTGCTCCTCGCTGAACCGGCTGTCGTCGGGGGTGGCGACCAGATCCGGCTCGGGCATCTCGGCGCCCAGATGCTCACGGGGCACGGGCGGGGTGAGGAGCATCTCGGTCAGGTCCCCCAGGCGTACGGCCGCCGGGGCGCGCAGCCCGGTGCCGCGGGCGAAGAAGGCGTCGGTGACCTTGCCGGCCCGCTCCACCGGCAGCGGCAGCAGGGGCGCCAGCAGCTGCCCGTACAGATCCAGGCCGGAGGCGGCGGCGGGCGGGGCGAAGGCCTGCCGGTCCTGCTCGGCGCGGAAGAGCGGCCCGGCCTCCAGCAGCCGTGACTGCAGCTGGGTGTGGCGCCGGATGCAGTCCTTGACGATGTCGACCAGTTCGGCGGCGCGCAGCTTGTGGTCGGGGTTCTTGTCGGCCGGTGCCTCGTCCCGCGCCCTGCGGATGTTGGTGAGGATGGCGTTCTCGTGGCGGTAGCGGTCGGCGACGTGGTCGAGCGCCTCGGCGATCATGTCGGGGACGGCGTTGAGCCAGTCGACCGCGCGGACGTTGCGCCGGGTGGCCTCCAGGGTACGGCGCAGCGTCTCGGCGTACTGCACGGTGCGGTAGCGGGCCTGCTCGGCGGCGAGCTGGGCGTCGGCGAGGCGGCCCCGGCTGACCAGTACCTCCAGCTTGACCTCGGCGGCGATCTGCGCGCTGGTGACATCGGTGTCCAGGGCGCCGACCAGGACGTTGACCGCTTCGTCGGTGGTGCGCAGGTACACGCCTCCGCCCGGCCCCGGCACCTCCTCGATCAGCTTGAAGTCGTAGTCGCGCCGCACGTACTCGCCGTCGGGGCCGAAGGTGCCGTAGACGGCGCGGAAGCCCCGGTCGACGCTGCCGACGTTGATCAGGTTCTCCAGGACCCAGCGGGCGACCCGCTCGTGCTCGGCGGCGGGCCGCCGCGGGGCCTGGGCCGCCACCCGCGGCAGCAGCCGGGCCACTATCTCCTCGTGGTCGGCGCCGGTGTCGAAGTCCATGTGCAGGGTGACCAGGTCGATGGCGGCCAGCGCCACCTCCGCCATCGAGTACGTGCCGTACTCCCCTGCCAGGTTGGCCTTGCGCGCGTCCAGGTCGTGCAGGGGCGCGGTGCAGGCCAGTGCCCGCAGGCGCCGGGCCAGGCCCTCGTCGGCGGCCGGGCCGGGTGCGGGCCGCCCGGCGCCGGGGGGCGGTGCGGATACTGCTGTGGTCACACGGCACAGATTAGGCGCTGACACTGACAAAGATCGAAACGGCGGGTATGCGCCCTGTCCGCGCGGGCCTCGTCGGCCGGGGCGCGGCGGCCCGGCCGACGAGGCCCGCGCGGCCCGGTCAGCGGGCCGGGGCGCCGTCGGAGTCGAGCCGGCCGCGCACCGCGCTCTGCACGCCCTCCTCCTCCGCCGGGTCGGCGGCCAGCCGGCGCAGCCGCTCGACGACCCGGGTGTCGCCGGTGGCCGCGTGGCGGGCGGCGATCTCGCGGGTGGACTCCTCGCAGTCCCACAGGCACTCGATGGCGAAGCCCGCCGCGAAGGAGGGGTCGGTGGCGGCCAGGGCGCGGGCCGCCCGGCCGCGCAGCTGGGAGGAGGAGGTCTCGCGGTAGACGTGCCGCAGGAGGGGGGCGGCGCGCTGCACGGCCAGCCGGCCGGCGCCGTCGACCAGCGGCCGCAGACCGTCGCGATCGGGTCCTTCGGTACACACCGTGCGGCGCAGCGCGGCCAGGACCAGGGGGGCGTCCCGCTCCGTGCCGTGGCAGGCCAGCAGTGCGGCGGCCGCCGTGCCCAGGGCGTCCTCGCGCCGCGCCCACCGGCGGGCGCGGTCCAGCGCGGCGGCGCCGCGCATCCGGGCGAGGGCGTCCAGCGCGGCCCGGGCGGCGGTGCCGGAGGGGTCGTCCGCGCCGGAGGCGGCCGGGTCCGCCACGGCGGCCTCGATCAGGTCGAGCGCTGCGGGGTCGCCGCGCTCGGCGAGGTGGCGCAGGGCGACGGCGCGCGCGATGCCGGGGCCGGACCGGGCGGCGTCGAGCAGTTCGGGACGGTCCTCGGGCCCGGCGACGGCGGCCAGGCAGCGGGCCGCGGCGGCCTCGCGGTGCCGCGGGTCGCGGCCCGCGGGCGCCCCGGGCCCCGCGGGCCCGGAGGCGAGCGGTCCGTCGGCGGCGGGGTCGGCGGAGAGGAGCCGGTCGCCTTCCTGTGCCCAGTCGAGCACCGCGCGCACGCTCCAGCCGGGGCGCGGCCCGGACGGCCTCATCTGGCGCTGCCAGCGGCCGAAGGAGCCCTGTTCACGGGCGTGCGCGAGGCGTTCGCCCTGTTCGGGACGGGTCGGGTCCTCGGCCCACAGCCTCCAGGGCCTGGGCTCGAAGGCGTCGCGGACGGCCGCCGCGAGTTCGGCGTCGCCCTCGGGGGTTCGCGGGAAGCGCGCCAGGACGGCGGGGCCCAGCGGACGCAGTCCGGTGTCGTCGTCGCGGACGGCCAGTTCGTCCAGGGCCCAGCGCCAGTTGGCGCCGCGCGCGGCGTAGCGGCGCAGCAGCAGCAGTGCGCCGCGGTCCCCGTAGGAGGCCAGGTGCCCGAGGACGGAGAGGGCCAGTCCGGTGCGTTCCTCGCCGGTGTCGGTGAGGTCGTCGGGGCCGAACAGGTGCTCCTCGATGTCGTCGAGCCCGGCGTCCAGCTCCACGTGGAGCCGTGCGTAGTAGAGGGAGCGGTGCTCGAGCCGCCAGTCGCGCCGGGGGTCACAGCGCAGGCAGTGACTCAGCGCGGCGAGCGCTTCGGCACGCGGGGCCGCGAGAGCGTGCAGCGTGCCGTCGCCGCGGCCCCTCTGGAGGAGGCCGAGCAGCGTACCGCTGGGCGCTATGTCGGAATCGACGGAATCGGCGAACATAAGGTCAGCATCCGGTGCGGGGTGAGGGACTGGCAACGGGATTTCCGCTCTCCGGTGTTCCGGCCGGTCACCGCGGGTTCGGCCCCCGTTCGTCCCGGGGTCTTCCGCGGCTTCCCGGCACCGTGCGGAAAGCGGTCACTCCGGCCGCCGAAGGATACCGGGACCGCGGCGCCGCGCCGAGTCCGCGCGCACCGATGGTGGTGCGCGAAACGGCGGCCCCGGGACGCCCGGGCGTCCCGGGGCCCGTCCGCCGCTACACCGCCGTGCCACCCCCGGCCCGCCGGGGCGCGGGCACGGCGGCTCCCGTGCCCGGGGATCCGGGAGCCGTGGGCAGGGCGAGCGCGAGCTCCTCGCGCAGGTCCTCGACCTTCGGATACCCGGCGTACCGTCCGGTGAGCCGGTACATCTCCCGCAGCCGGTCCCAGGTGCGGTGGGAGGAGGTGCTGCCGATGCTGACCAGGGCCAGCCGCGCGTAGCGGTCCGCCTGCTCGGGGTCGTCGGCGATGAAGCAGGCCGAGGCGAGCGAGATGTAGTCGAGGATCTTGGACCGCTCCCGCCCCTTCTCCCGCAGCCGCAGCGCCTCCTTTGCGTGCTTCTCGGCCGTCCTCGCGGCCGAGGGGTCGTGCTCGGCCAGGGTGCGGTACGCCAGTGCCTGCATCCCGTGCAGATCGGCCTCGTCGAACAGCTGCATCCAGCTGGGCGGCGGCACGTCCCCCCGGTCGGAGACGAACAGGTCCTCGGCCCGGCCCAGGGTGCGCCGCATCGCCTGTCCGCGCCCCATCGATGCCTGGGCCCAGGCCTCGATGGTGTGCAGCATCGCGCGGGTGCGCGGCAGGGTCTCCTCGCCGCAGCCGGCCCGGGCCAGTTTCATCAGGTCCAGGGCCTCGTCGGGTTTGCCCAGGTGCACCATCTGGCGCGCGGCCCGGGAGACGGCCTCCCCGGCGCGGGGCCGGTCGCCACCCTCGCGGGCCGCGTGCGCGGCGATGACGAAGTACTTCTGAGCGGTGGGCTCCAGGCCGACGTCGTGGGACATCCAGCCGGCGAGCACCGCCAGGTTGGCCGCCACTCCCCACAGCCGCCGCTGGATGTGCTGCGGGTGGCGGTAGGCGAGCATGCCCCCCACCTCGTTGAGCTGGCCCACCACCGCCTTGCGCTGGAGACCGCCGCCGCGTGCCGCGTCCCAGGCGCGGAAGACCTCCACGGAGTGTTCCAGGGAGTCGACCTCCTCCGAGCCGACGGGCACGGCCTCGTAGCGGTCGGAGGAGGCGGGGACGGCGGGCGGGGCCCCGGCGGACCGGAGGGCGCCCGCCGGGGCCGGGTCGGTCCGGAGCCAGTCGTACAGAGCGCTGCTGAGCGCCGGTCCTGCGGTGAGCGCGGCGCCCGCGCCCACCAAGCCGCGTCGGTTGAGCATGAGGTCCATTCCCGTGAATTCGGTGAGGACCGCGGCGGTCTGCTCGGGGGCCCACGGCAGTCCGTGGACGGACTGCCGTCTGCCTGCCTGCCCCGATCGGCTGAACCCGAGGTCCTCGATGGTCACGACACGGCCGAGTCGCTCGGTGAACAGGGTCGCCAGCACCTTCGGCACCGGATCGCGCGGGGTCTCCCCCATGTCGATCCAGCGCCTCACCCGGGAGGTGTCGGTCGCCAGCTGCGGATGGCCCATGGCCGCCGCCTGCCGGTTCACGCGCCGGGCGAGTTCGCCCTTGGACCAGCCGGTGAGGCCGAACAGGTCCGCCAGGCGGGTGTTGGGTCCCTTGGTCACGTCGAAGCCCCCAGGTTCTCGGCTGCCTCGACAGTAGCCCTCGCCGGTCGCCCCCGAAGGGGCGCGCGGACATTCGCCAGGGTTCGCCAGGGTCCGCCAGATGGTGTGCCACCCGCGCCCGGGTGTGCTGTAGGAACGCGCCATCCCGTCCGGTCCCACGGGCTCCCGCATTCCCCAGGGTGCGGCACGCCCCGGCCGGCCGGGTGGCGCGGCAATCCGTCGGCGCACGAAGGGATCCGGCTCGTCCATGAATCCAACACCGTCTCCCGTGCCGGCCCCGGTCCGGCCGCGTCCGCGACCGCAGCACGGCATGGTCCGCCCCGAGCCGGTGCGCACACCGCCCGCGGTCGCCGGTCTGCCCCGGCCTCGCCGGGCGCCCGGCACGGTGGGCCGGCCGGCCGCCGGGAGACCGGAACCGTCCGGCCCGCAGGACGGGCGGGTGCGCACCGCCATCGCCTCGGTGCACCGGGTCTGCCCGGAGTTCCAGCCGGTACAGGTGCTGCGCCGCGGCGGGCACTCGGTACTGCTGGCGGGCACCGTCGGCCGCGGCACCGCGGTCGCCAAGTGCCTGCTGGACCACTCGCCCGCACAGGTCGAGCGGTTCCGGCACGAGATAGCGGTCTACCGCACCTTCGTACGCCACCGGCCGCCGGTGCGGGTGCCCCGGCTCATCGCGGCCGACCCCGACGGCTGCGTCCTGGTGGCCGAGCGGGCCCCCGGCCGCCCGATGGCGCTCCAGCGGCATCCGCTGGAGCCCCCGTCGCCGGCCGATCTGCGCGCGGTGCTGGGCGCGGTGTCCCGGGTGAACGCCTGGCGGCCGCCCCCGGGACGCTTCGGGACTCCGGTCGACTACGGAGTACGGATCGCCCGCTACCACCGGCTGGGGCTGCTGACGGACCGTGATCTGAGCGATCTGGGCAAGCTGCTCCACGGTCTGGCGCGCAGCGGCGGCCACGCGCAGTTCTGCCACGGCGACGCCCTGCCGTCGAACGTGCTGCTCTCCCCGTCCGGCCCGGTGCTGCTGGACTGGGAGCACGCGGGCTGGTACCTGCCGGGCCACGACCTGGCCACCTTGTGGTCGGTGCTGGGCGACAGCCCGATGGCCCGCCGCCGGATCAGCCGGCTCGCCCAGGCCGGGGGCCGCGACGCGCGGGACGCCTTCCTGGTGAATCTGCTGCTCGTCCTCACCCGGGAGGTCCGCGCCTGCGAGACGGCCGTGCAGCGTGCCATGCGGGACCCGGGACCGGCCCCGGGCTGCGACCGGACCGGTCTGCTGAGCGCCGGCGAGGAGCAGCGGCTGCTGCTGCGCCGTCTGCACGACGACTGCGCGATGGCCCGGCGGGCGGTACGGGCGGCGGTGGGGACCCGCTGACGGTCCGGCCCGCGCGACGCCGCGCGGGCCGGGGCCGGATCCGGTGATCCGGCGGTCCGGGGGCGGAGCGTCACCGGGCTGGACCTGTGACGCCGCGCAGGTCCGGGCCCGCCCCGGGGCGAAGACTCCCCCATATGGCCTCTGACGTGGGAGGATCCGCCGGCGATCCCTTGTCTCCGGGTCGTTGACGGATCGTCGGCCGACCGATACCCCTGTGGGCAGTCCCGTGCCGCTCGGACGCGGCGTACCCCTCAGGAGGCCGTCTTGCCAGGACCCGTCCCCTCCCGCCCGCAGACATCCCCGCGCGGTTTCGTCCGCCGGCGGCTGCGGGTGCTCACCGCGGCCTCGGTCGCCGCCCTGCTGCTGCCACTCCTCCCGGCCACCGCCGACGCCGGCGGGCGGGAGCCGAACTCGCTGCAGGAGGCGTTCTCCCGCGCCGCCGACCGCTACCAGGTGCCCGAGAGCGTGCTGCTGGGGGTGTCGTACCTGCAGTCCCGCTGGGACGGCCACCGCGGCGCGCCCAGCGTCTCGGGCGGTTACGGGCCCATGCACCTGACCGACGCGCGCACCGCCCTGGCCGAGGACCCCCACCACAGCCACGGCTCGGAGGACGCGCGCGGCGACACCGCCCGCGAAACCAGGCGGGCCCACGACGCGCTGCCCGATCCCGCCTCGCTGCCCGGCCGGCTGCGCACCCTGGAACGGGCGGCCGAGCTGACCGGGCTGGACGAGGAGGAGCTGCGGCGGGACCCTGCGGCCAACGTCGCCGGCGGTGCGGCACTGCTGGCCGCGGCACAGCGGGAGCTGGGGCTGCCGCCGAGCGACGACCCCGCCCAGTGGTACGGGGCCGTGGCACGCTACCCGGGCTCCGGGAACGCGCGGGCGGCCCAGGTCTTCGCCGACGAGGTCTTCGACGTGATCCGCGAGGGGCAGCGGCGCACCACCGACTCCGGCCAGCACGTGGTGCTGGAGGGCGACCCGGGCCTGACCCCGGAGACCGCCCAGCTGGACGGCCCGGGGCCGCGCCCGGCCTCCCCGGCGCACGACGAGCGCGTGGAGTGCCCGAAGTCCGTCTCGTGCGAGTGGATCCCGGCGCCGTACGAGGAGTACGCCAACCCCGACGGCTCGCCGAACTACGGCAACCACGACAAGGCCGACCGCCCCGCGTCGCAGAAGATCGACTACATCGTGGTGCACGACACCGAGGCGACCTGGGACACCACCCTGAGCCTGGTGCGGAACCCGAAGTACGTCTCCTGGCACTACTCGCTGCGCGCCTTCGACGGCCACATCGCCCAGCACGTCCCCACCGGGGACGTGGGCTGGCACGCGGGCAACTGGTACGTCAACGCCAAGTCGGTCGGCCTGGAGCACGAGGGCTTCCTGACCGCCCCCGACGCCTGGTACACCGAGGCGATGTACCGCACCTCGGCGCGGCTGGTGCGGTACCTGGCCCACCGGTACGACATCCCGCTGGACCGGCAGCACATCATCGGGCACGACAACGTGCCGGGCGTGACGTCCGCCAACATCCCCGGTATGCACACCGATCCGGGGCCGTACTGGGACTGGCAGCACTACTTCACACTGCTGGGCGCGCCCTTCCACCCCACGGCCGGACCGGGTTCGGAGCTGGTGACCATCCGGCCCGACTACGAGAAGCACCAGCCCCTCTACACCCGCTGCGACGCCTCCGGGCAGCCCTGCCCGCCGCACGGTTCGGGCGCGGTGCGGCTGCACACCGCCCCGAGTGCCGACGCGCCGCTGGTGAAGGACGCCGGGCTGCGGCCGGGCGGCGGCGACTCCACCACCGGCGTCAACGACACCGGCGCCCGCGCCTCGACCGGCCAGCGGTACGCGGTGGCCGAGCGCCGGGGCGAGTGGACGGCGATCTGGTACCTCGGGCGGAAGGCGTGGTTCCACAACCCCGCCGGCGCCCCGACCGCGGTGCCCTCCCGGGGCCTGGTCGTCACCCCGAAGGAGGGCGCGGGAGCGGTGCCCGTGTACGGCCGCGCCTACCCGGAGGCCTCCGCCTACCCCGAGGGCATCCCGGCCCAGGCGATCTCGCCGCTGCCGTACACGGTGGAGGCGGGCCAGGCGTACGCGCTGGGGCTGCGGACGAAGGGCGAGTACTACTACGCCAGGACCTTCGACCCCGCGAACCACGTGGTGGTCCGCGGCGAGGAGGAGTACTACCAGATCCAGCTCGGGCACCGGGTGGCCTTCGTCAAGGCCGCCGACGTCACGGTGCGGCCGGCCCGGCGGTGAGGTGACGGCCGCCGGACACAGGGCACAGGGGAGGGGCGCTCCCGGGAGCGCCCCTCCCCTTCCGTGTCCCTCGCCGCCGTGTCCCTGGATTCCCCGGCCGTCCGCGCCACCGGTGCGTCAGCGCTGGAACAGCTCCGCGGGCAGCGGCTTCAGCAGCTGGTAGAGGTCCTCGGTGATCGGCCGGTCCCAGCTGGCGATGGTGACCAGCACGCCGTCGCTGCGGTCGAACTGGACGCAGGAGATCCGGCTCTCCGAGCAGATGACCCGCCGCACGATCAGGAGGTTGTCGTCCAGCATCACCGGGCTCTCCTCCGTCCCGGTGACGGTGACCTCCTCGTCGTTCTCCAGCGCCGCCAGCAACTGTGCGACCTCGAACGGGATCTGCCCCTCGGCCGTCTCGCGGGCCGGGGAGCCCTCCGGCAGGTTCCCGATGACCATGGCCGGTCCGCGTCCGCCGAACAGGTCGTAGCGCAGGAAGACGCCCTGGCAGCTTCCGTCCGGCGCGGGCAGCAGCCCGGCTCCGAGGTTGCCCGGCCAGTCCCCGGGGTCCATGGCCAGCACGTCGAAGTCGGGTCCGGCGGGTGTGGCGGCACTGCGGCGGCGGAGAAAGGACATGCGGCCATGGTACGGGCCCGGTGCCGCCGCGGGCCCGAAGGCCCGTACCCCTGCCGTACGGCGGCGGGGCCGGGCTCCCGCCGCCGTCCGAGGGTCCGCGCCGGGGCCGCCCGGTGACGGCCGACGCCGCCCGCACACACTCCCCGTACCGGAGGAAGCACGGAGCGTCCCCGGCACTCTTGACCGGCAACTGCCTTTGTCCAAAGGTGTGTTGGCGTATGCGCCCGTCATTCTCGCCATCGTGTCCACCACCTCGCTCACCGTTCGCCAGGGAGGCGTCATGCCCGTGACCGAAGCCGGCGCATCCGGGGACACCGCCGGGCGGGAGGGTCTGCTGCGGCGGACGGCCCGCCTGGAGATACCTTTCCCCGGCGCCGTCAGCCCCGCCGTCGGCGAGGCCAGGCTCCACACCCTCCGGTGGCTCGGGGACTTCGGACTGCTCACCGGGGAAGCGGCGCTGGAGGAGTACGACGCCCTGCGGCTGGAGCGGGCGATGGCCCGCTTCTACCCCCGGGCCGCGGACGAGGACCTGATACTGGCCACCGACGTCAACGGCTGGTTCTTCGTCTTCGACGACCGGCTGGACGGGCCTTCGGGGCGGCGGCCGCACGATGTCTCCCGCCTCGTGGACCGCCTGGTCCGCGTCATGGACGGGCGGCGACCGCCGTCCGGCGTCCCCGCGGACCCGCTGGTCGAGGGCTTCCGCGACCTGTGGCACCGGGTCAACGAGGGGGTGCCGCCGGTGTGGCGGGACCGCTTCCGCGGGCACTGGCACGGCTATCTGCTGGCCCACCGCCGGGAGGCCCTCAACCGCTCCGGGGCACGGCTGCCCACGGTGGAGGAGTTCCTGGAGGCCAGACGGCACACCATCGGCATACAGCCCTGCCTGGACCTGGCCGAACGCTGCGGCCGCTACACCCTGCCGTCCGAGCTGCACGGCGGCCGTCCGCTGAGGGAGATGCGGCGGATCACCGACGACGTGGCGATCTTCGTCAACGACATCGTCTCGCTGGACAAGGAACTGGCCGCCGGCGACGTGAACAACACCGTCGTCCTCCTGCGGCACGGCACCGGCCGCCCGCTTCCGGACTGCGTGCGCGAGGTCAGCGCCGCCGCCAACGGGCGGGTCGCCCGCTTCCGGGAGCTCGCCGCGCGACTGCCCGGCCTGCTGGAGGCCGCGGGCACACCCCGTAGGACACGAGCACATGTGGAGGACTACGTCGACGGCATGCGCAACGTGATGCGGGGCAACCTCGACTGGTCCCTGGAGAGCCGGCGCTACGACGACGCCGGGGTCGCCGCCGTCAGCGGCGGGCGCCTGCGCCCGTGGGCCCGCCCGCCGGGGGCGGGTGCGCCGGAGCACGGGGCCGGAACCGGGGCCGGGGCCGCGGATACGGTGCGGACATGACGGATGCGGCGGAGCGGACGGACGACGGGACGACGGTCGACCTCTGGCGCGCGGGCCTGACCCGCGTTCCCGAACAGGTGTGGGAGCGCCGGGAGACGCGTGTGCTGATCCTCGCGGACAACGCGCTCACCGGCCTCCCGCCGCTAATCGGCCGGCTGCGGCGCCTGCGCACCCTCGACCTCGGCCACAACGCGTTCACCTCCCTGCCCGAGGAGATCGGGGAGCTGACGGGGCTGGACGGCTGCCTCTACCTCCACGACAACCGGCTCACCGCGCTGCCGCGCTCGCTGGGGCGGCTGCGCTCGCTGACGTATCTGAACGTCGGCGACAACCCGCTGGGCGCGCTGCCCGAGGAGATCGGCGGCATGGCGGGGCTGGTGGAGCTGCGGGCCCAGCGGTGCGGGCTGCGGGAGCTGCCGGCCTCACTCGGGCGGCTCACCGAGCTGCGGGAGCTGTGGCTGCGCGGCAACGCCCTGGCGTCGCTGCCCGCCTCCCTCTCCCGGCTGCGGGAGCTGCGCGAGGTGGAACTGCGCGAGAACGCCCTGGAGGAGGTGCCCGATGCGCTGCGCGGCCTGCCGCGGCTGCGCCGCCTGGACCTGCGGGGCAACCGGCTGCGCACGGTGCCGCGCTGGCTGGGGCGGGAGCTGCCCGCGCTGGAGAAGCTGGATCTGCGCTGGAACGGGGCGGCGGTCGATCCGGGGCTGGTGGAGGAGCTGGAGCGGCGCGGCTGCGTGGTGCTCCGTTAGGGCGCGGCCCGCCGGGAACTCCCGTCCGCCGTGCCGCGGGGGTTGACGGACGGCCCGGTCGGGAAGAAGGTTCCAGCGTTCTCCCGATCCGCTGAAAGATACTTTCCCGAAGGGGCGCGGCATGACAGGTTCGGCACGGGATCGCACACCGGGCCCGGCGCCCGCTTCCGGCACCGGGGCGGGCGGGGGCATCGGCCGGCGGCAGCTCGGCCTGAGGGCGCTCGCGCTCGGCGGCGGCCTGGTTCTGGCCTCGGCGCCCGTCGCGGCGGCCCGCGCCCGGGGCGGGCACGCCCTCGCCGCCGGCGGGCGAGCGCCCGTCCTGCGGCGCGGCTCCGCGCGGCGGGCCGGACTGCTGGAGCCGCATCTGCGGCGTCTGATGGAGGACGCGCGGACCTTCCTGGGCCCCTCCCCCGAGCATCCCTGGTACGCGGGCGCGGTCCTGCTGGCCGGACGCGGCGGCACCGTCGCCCTCCACGAGGCCATCGGCCACGCGGTGCGCTACTCGGCCTACGACGAGGCCACCGGCACCGGCATCGAACTCCCCGCCGGCGAACAGGTCCCCGCCACCCCGGAGACCGTCTACGACCTGGCCTCCGTCTCCAAGCTGTTCACCGCGATCCTGGCCGTGCGGCAGATCGAGCGCGGCGCCCTGGAGCTGGAGGGCGCTGTCGCCTCCTACCTGCCGGAGTTCGGTGCGGCGGGCAAGGGCGGGATCACCGTGCTGCATCTGCTCACCCACACCTCCGGGCTGGCCGCCTGGCTCCCGCTGTACGCCGAGCCCACCGGGGAGGACCGGCTGCGGCGGCTGTGGCGGGAGGTGCCCCTGGACCCGCCGGGCACGGTGTACCGCTACTCCGACCTCAATCTGATCACCCTTCAGCTCGTGCTGGAGCGGGTCACCGGCAAAGGGCTGGACACGCTGCTGCGCGAGGACGTCACCGGACCGCTGGGCATGCGGTGGACCCGCTACAACCCGCCCGCCTCCTGGAAGCCGCGCATCGCCGCCACCGAGGACGCCCGCCGCCCCTGGTCTGGCCTGGACCGGGGCATGGTGCACGGCGAGGTCCACGACGAGAACGCGTACGCCTTCGGCGGTGTGGCCGGCCACGCCGGGGTCTTCTCCTGCGCCTGGGACCTGGCCGTGCTGTGCCGCGCCCTGCTCAGCGGCGGCGCGTACGGCGGCGCCCGCGTCCTGGAGCCGGAGTCGGTGGACCTGCTCTTCCGCGACTTCAACACCGCCTTCCCCGGCGACGAGCACGGCCTCGGTTTCGAGCTGTACCAGCACTGGTTCATGGGCGCCATGGCCACCCCCCGCACCGCCGGCCACACCGGCTTCACCGGCACCTGCCTGGTACTCGACCCGACCACCGACACCTTCCTGGTGCTGCTGGGCAACTCCGTCCATCCGGTGCGCACCTGGCGCTCCGGCAGCGCACCGCGCGTGGCCGCCGCCACCCACCTGGCCCGGGCCGTGCCGGTACGCCCGGCCGCCGGGCGTCAGGCCTGGTTCTCGGGGATGGCGAGCGGCGCCTCGGCCGTGCTCGCCCTGCCCGAGGTGGCGCTCGGCGACGGCACGGAAGGGGGCGCGGGCGGCGGTACGGGCGCCCGGCTGAGCTTCTCGGTGTGGTGGGACACCGAGCGCACCTTCGACGTCCTGAGCCTGGAAGCCTCCGGCGACGGCGGCGGCACATGGAAGCCGGTGCCGTTCACCACCTCCCGTCCCGGCCAGGCCCCGGTGGAGCGCCCGGAGGGTGCGCTGCACGGCTTCTCCGGACGCGTCTGGCACCGGGCGCTGGCGGACCTGGACGCCTGGCGCGGCCGGGCGGTGCGGCTGCGCTGGCGGTACACCACCGACGCCCGCTACGTGGGACGCGGCGCGTACGTCGACGGCATCCGGATCGAGGACGGCGGGCGCACGGTGTTCGACGACTCACGGCGCCGGGACGCCGGCCGTGTCACCGCCGACGGCTGGTCGCTCTCCGCCGACTGACACCCCGTCACGGCCGCCCGGCCGCCCGTCAGGCGATGTGCACGGTGGCCAGGTCGGCGAGTCCCGAGACGGTGAGAACGGGGTCCAGCAGCGGCGGGGCGATCAGTTCCAGACGGTCGGCGTGGGCGAACAGCGCCGCCAGCCCGGCGCTGTCCAGGTAGTCCACGGCGGTGAGGTCCACCACCAGCCGTCCGCCGCCGTCGGCACCGGCGTCGGCGGCCCGGTCCACCGCGGCCCGGAACTCGCCGACGTTGCTCATGTCGATCTCGCCCTCGGCCACGAGCACCGGGGTGCCGTCGGGACGCCGCTGGTCGGTCAGTGTCAGGGGGGTGGTCAACGTGTGATCCTCACATGCATGTCAACGGTGGTTCCGGTCTCGTCGGTGACGATGTCGACCTGGTCCATGAGCGCGTGGATCAGGATCAGGCCGCGGCCGCGGTGGGCGTTGGCCTCGGGCTGCGGGTGCTTCCAGCTCCCGGTGTCGGTGACGGTCAGGTGCAGTTCGTCCGCGGCTGCGACGGCCCTCAGGCGCACGACGCGGCCGGGGTTGTCGCGGTGGCCGTGCTCGATGGCGTTGGCGCAGGCCTCCCCCGCCGCGACCAGGACCGCCTGCGTCAGACGCGGTCCGGCGTCCAGCCGCTCCAGCCAGTCGCGCAGGGCGCCGCGGACGCGGGCGAGCCGGGCGGACTCGGCGGGGAAGGCCACCTCCAGGGGCGCGGGGTGGCGGTAGAGCAGCAGCGCCATGTCGTCGTCGTAGCCGCCGGCCGGTTCCAGGCCGGTGCGGATGTCGTCGGCCAGTTTCTCCAGGTCCGCGCCGCGCCCGCGCCGGGCGGCGGCCGAGGCCTCGGCGATGCCCGCGTGCAGCGGGCGGCTGCGGCGCTCGATCAGGCCGTCGGTGTACAGCAGCAGGACGGAGGCCGGCGGCATGGTGCGCGTTCCCGTGGGCCTCGGACGCCCCGGCCGCACCGCCAGGGGGATGGAGCGGCCCTGGTCGAGCAGTTCGGTGGTGCCGTCCGGACGGGTCAGGATGCCCGGCGGGTGGCCGGCGCTGCTGTAGGCCAGCCGGCCGGTCGCGGGGTCGAGCACACCGCAGAAGACGGTGGCGCACAGCGCGCCGGGGATCAGGGCGGCGAACCGGTCGAGTGCGCTCAGCACCTGGGCCGGGTCGGCGAACTGCAGCAGCAGGGCCCGGCAGGCGCTGCGCAGCTGGCCCATGACGGTGGCCGCCTCCAGGCCGCGGCCGACGCAGTCGCCGACGACGATGCCGATGCGGCCGTCGGGCAGCTCGACGGTGTCGTACCAGTCCCCGCCGACCTCCAGGGGCCGGGCGGCGGGCTCGTAGCGGACGGCGAACCCCGCCGGGAGGCGGTCGGGGCCGAGGATGGCCCGCTGAAGGGCCAGGGCGGTCTCGCGCTGCTGTTCGAAGGCGTGGACGCGTTGCAGCATCTGCCCGAGGTAGCCGCCCAGCACGGCCAGCAGGGTGTGGTCCTCGCCGATGAAGGGACGCTCCGCACTGGCCTCGACCCACAGCGCCAGCGGCCCCCCGGGATGCTCCAGGGTGATGCCGATTCCGGCCGGTTCGGCGGTGGCCACCGGGTGCAGGGGGTTGCGGCCGCGCAGTGACTCGACGGCCCCGCGCACCGGGTCGCCCGGCCGGCCCCACGCGGTGGCGGGCACCGCGGCGGCCGGCCGGGGGGCCGGGTCCGGGCCGTCCCAGGTGACGGCCAGCGCGCGGGGAGCCCGCCACACCCCGCGCAGTTCGTCCAGCGCGGCCCGCAGGGCCTCGGGGACGCTTCCGGCCTCGGACAGCCGTACGCTCAGCGCCGCCAGGGCGGTCTCGCGCTGGGCGGTGAGGCGTTCGGCGGTGACGTCGCGGAAGGTGCCGACCACCATGCGCCTGCCGGTGTCGGGGTCGCGGACCTCGTTGAAGGAGGCGTACACCCACAGCCGGTGCCCGTCGCGGTGCCTGACGGGGGTGACGTAGCTGCCCTTCCGCTCGCCGACGACCTGGGCGAAGGCCCTCTCGATGACCCGGTGGGCCTCGGGGTCGGTCTCCTCGCCCGGCCACCAGGGGTGCTTGGGCTGGTAGGGGAGGTCCTCCGGGCCGTAGCCGAGCACGTCGGTGAAGGCGGAGTTGATCTCGACGACGGTGCCCTCCTCGTCGCAGACGAAGAACGCCTCCTGGAGCGAGTCGACCAGGGCGGTGCGCCACTGCGCATGGTGGTTGCGCAGCCGCGACAGCTTCACGGCCGCCCTCACCCGCGCCAGCAGCTCCGCGGCGGAGAAGGGCTTGACCAGGTAGTCGTCGGCTCCCGCCTCCAGCCCTTCGATGGACGCCTCCTGGCCGGCCCGGGCCGACAGCAGCAGCACCGGCACGGAGGCGGTGCGGGAGTCGGCACGCAGCGCCGCCACCAGCTCCAGGCCGCCCATCCGGGGCATCATCACATCGCTGACGACCATGTCCGGGGCGTCGGCGCGGACCGCCTCCAGGGCCGCCCGCCCGTCGGCCACCGTCGTCACCCGGTAGCCGGGGGCCAGGATCCGCCGCAGGTACTCGCGCATGTCGGCGTTGTCGTCGGCGACCAGCACCCGGGCCCGCGCCGGTCCGGGGGCCGGCGGTACGGGCCCGTCCCGCCCGGTGTCCCCTCCCTCGTCCTCCTCGTCCTCCTCGTCCGGCAGCCACCGCAGCGCCTCCTGGAGGTACGGGTCCGCGGCGGACGCCGGGAACGGCTCGGCGCCCCGGACCGCCGAACCGGCCGGCAGATGTGCCGTCCCGAAGGGCAGGCGGACGGTGAAGACGGTGCCCTCGCCCTCGGTGCTGTCGGCGGTGATGGTGCCGCCGTGCAGACCGACCAGTTCCTTCACCATCGCCAGTCCGATGCCGCTGCCCTCGTTCGAGCGCGCGCGGACGTTCTCGATGCGGTGGAACCGCTCGAACAGCCGCGGCAGCTCGCCGCGGGGCACCCCGATACCGGTGTCGGACACACGCAGCACCGCCTGTCCGTCCTCGGCGCGCAGCGTCACACCGATGGAGCCGTCGAAGGTGAACTTCAGCGCGTTGCTCAGCAGGTTGAGGACCACCTTCTCCCACATGTCGCGGTCGATGTGGACCGGCTCGGGCAGCGCGGGGCAGTCCACCTCGAAGTCCAGGCCGGCCCGCTCCACCGCCGAGCGGAAGACGCTGGCGAGCCCCGTGGTGACGGCCGCCAGGTCCACCGGTTCGAAACCGGCCCGCATCCTCCCGGCCTCGATGCGGGAGAAGTCCAGCAGGGTGTTGACGAGCTTGCCCATGCGCAACGCGTTGCGGCGGATGACCTCCAGCTCCTCGCCGACCCGTCCGCCGGTTCCGGCGAGCTGTCCGCGCAGCTCCTCCAGCGGCCCCGTGATCAGCGTCAGCGGGGTGCGGAACTCGTGGCTGATGTTGGAGAAGAACGCGGTCTTGGCACGGTCCAGCTCGGCGAGCTCCTCGGCCCTGCGCTGCTGGACCTCGTACGCCACGGCTCCGTTGACCAGTGCGGCGGTCTGCCGGGCCACCAGGTCCAGAAAGGCCCGGTAGCCGTCGTCCAGGACGCGCCCGGCACTGGCGGCCAGGACGATCGCCCCGACCGGCCCCGTCCCGGTCTCGCCCGGCAGCGGCAGGACCACCGCCTGGGTCGGCGGCCTCTCCCATCCTCCGGACGGCAGCCGCCCGAACCGTGGCACGACGTCCTCGACGACCACCGGCTCGCCGGTGGCCAGCACCTGCTCCAGGGGCCAGTCCCCGGGGCCCTGGGGCAGGGGCCGCAGGGCTGTGCCCGGCGGGCTGACGGCGGCCAGGACCGGCTCACCGCAGGAGTCGCGCAGATGGACCGCGGCGAACGGCACGTCCCGCTGCGCGCGACCCAGCACCCCGGCGACCAGCCGGCACGCCTCCCCCACGCTGCGGGCGGTGCCCGCCTGGGCGCCCAGATCCCGCAGCACGGCGAGCCGCCGCTCGCCCACGACGCGCTCGGTGGTCTCGTTGCACGCGGTGAACACCCCCCGTACCCGGCCGTCGTCGTCGTGCAGCGGACTGTAGGAGTACGTCCAGTACGACTCCTCCAGATAGCCGTGCCGCTCCATACTCAGCAGCAGGTCCTCCGACCAGGTGGCCTGCCCGGTCTCCGTCACCGACCGCAGCATCGGGCCGATCACGTCCCAGATCTCGCCCCACACCTGCCTGCCCGGCCTGCCCAGCCCGGGGTGCTTGTCGCCCAGCAGTGGAAGATAGGCGTCGTTGTACAGCAGCCGCAGGTCCTCGCCCCACCACAGGAACATGGGGTAGCGGGAGGTCAGGCAGATGCGGCAGGCCGTACGCAGGCTCGCCGGCCAGCCGGCCGGGTCGCCCATCGGAGTGCTCGCCCAGTCGAAGGCGCGCATCCTTTCGGCCATCTCGCCGTTCCCGGGGAAGAGCAGTTCCGGCGGCCCGGCCCCGTCAGCGTCGCCCATCGCCTCCGCCCTCCTCGCCCGCCGTGTGCCCCGCGGTCCCGCGGTCCCGCGGTCTCCCGCCACCGATGCGCATATCCACTGGTACGGCGAGGATGCGCCGCAACCGGTCCCGTAGGATAAACGCGGCCGGGGCACGGCCCGTGGCGCGGCCGGGTCGCGGGGTTCACCCGATCCGTGAGCGGGCAGTCGATCAGCGTCCGCGCGGGGAGTCCCTCCCCGGTCCCGGCGCCGTCCCGCCTCTCGGGCCGTGCCGAGTGGACGACCGGACCGACCAGCGCGTACAGGAGAACGGGTGCCCGACCGAGATCTGACCGTCACGCTGCGCTCCCACCCCGCAGGCCCCTGTCTGCTGGAGGTGTCCGGCGAGCTGGACCACCACACCGCCGACCGGATGCGCCAGGCGCTCAACGAGCTGCCCCGCGACCGCGGAACCGCGGTCGTCGTCGACCTGTCCGGCCTGGTCTACTGCGACTCCAGCGGCATCACCGTCCTGATCACCGCCTACCACCTCACCCAGTCCGTGGGCGGCAGCCTGGCGCTGGCCGGTCTGGACGACGACATCATGCGTGTCTTCGGGATCGTCGGGCTGGACCAGATCTTCGACTTCTACGGCAGCGTCGAGGAGGCGGTGGCGGCCCTCACCGGGTGATCCCCGTCCCGGCCGGCGTCGGCTCCGGGACCGGTCCACGGGCCGCTGAGCACCCCCTGGTGCCCGAAGAGCGGCGAAGTGCCGGGACGCGGCGGCGGACCGGCCACGGCCCGGGCGCCGGCGCCCATACCGTGGGTCCACACCGGAAGCCGCCCGGGGGAGCCGGCCCGCTCCCCGGGCGGGGCCGCCGTGCCGCCGGGGCTCCCCGCGCGGCGCGCCCCGGCGGCACGGCGGCCGAGTTCCGCCGCGTCCCCGGGCCGCTCGTGCGGCTCCTTGGCCAGCAGGTCGAGGATGATCCGCTCCAGGTCCCCGGGCAGGTCGGGACGGAGTTCGCCCGGCGGGCGGGGGGCGGTCTCGCGGTGGCCGACGAGGACGCCCCAGGTGTCCTCCAGGTCGAAGGGCGGGACGCCGGTGGCCATCTCGTACAGCACGCAGCCGAGCGAGTACAGGTCGCTGCGGTGGTCGAGGTGGGCTCCGGCTATCTGCTCGGGCGACATGTAGTGCGGGGTGCCCATGGGAAAGCCGCCGCTGGTTCCGGCGGACCCCGACAGAGGGGCCGTGCCGCGGTCGGGCCGGGCGATGCCGAAGTCGCAGATCTTCACGGTGCCGTCGGCGGTGCGCATCACGTTGGCGGGTTTGAGGTCGCGGTGGACGATGCCCCGGCCGTGGGTGTAGGCGAGGGCGTCGGCCATCTGCTCGGCGATGTCGAAGATGTCGGGCACGGGCAGCGGCCGCCGTCCGCCCAGTTCCAGCAGCCGGCCGAGGTCGTGCCCGTTCAGCAGTTCCATCACCAGGTAGAGCACTCCGTCGTGCTCTCCGAAGTCGTGGACGACGGTCACGCCGCGGTGCTGGAGCGAGGCGGCGACGCGCGCCTCGCGGCGGAAGCGCTCACGCAGCGCCCCGATCGCGCGCGGGTCGTCCCGGCCGGCCGGCGGCTTGAGGCACTTGACGGCGACCTCGCGGTCCAGCGACTCGTCGTGCGAGCGCCACACCTGTCCCATGCCGCCGCGTCCGACGAGGTCCAGCAGCCGGTACCGGCCCTGGATCAGTGTGTCCTGCCTCATCGCGCAGCCGCCCCCTCTCGCCCTGCCGCCCCCCGGCCCGTCCAGTATGGGCCCTTCCCCGGCCGGCCGGTAAGGCGGTGGTCCGGTGCCGGGGCGCGCGGGGTTTCGGTACCGGCCCCGCGGCAACTGCGGACCGGGACGGTTCGCCCGGAACCCGCCGGGCGAGTCCGGCCGGTCCGCCCACCTCCAGGAGGCGCCGATGTCCCGACCCGTGCCCCTGCGTGTACGCGGTACCCGGGCGGGCTTCAGGCAGCTCGCCCGGCTGCGCCACGCCCCCGCCTTCCACCCCGACGGTCTGACCTGCTCCGGTGAGCTGGTGATGCCCGGTCCCGCCGGGGCCGCCTGGGGCGTCCCCTGGCTGGACGGGCTGGGCCGGTACGAGTGCCTGGTGCGGCTGTCCCGGGGCGCGGGCCTGCCGCGGCCGCTGCCCGACTGGCTCGGGCTCGCCGTCCGGGCGCTGGACGCGGGCGGCCCCGGCCGGCCCGTCGACCTGCTGCTGACCAGCAGCGCCCGGCCTCCCGTACTGCGCCGGCTGCCACTGCCGCGCGGCGACGCGCTGGGCGGCCCGTACAGCAGTCTGCTCACCTACCGGGTCGGCGGGCGCGGCATGGTGCTGGCCGCCTTTCCGCGCCGCCGGCTGCGCCCGGTCCACGGCAGTCCCCCGGCTCTGCGGCGGGCGCTCGCCGGCAGCCCGCTGGTGTTCGACCTGCGGGCCGCCGAGCCGCTGGGCCGGTGGCGGACCTTCGCGGTGCTCACCGTCCGCTCGCCGCTGCCGGAAGCGTCCCGCTCCACCCCGGGCTTCGACGTCCACCGCAACAGCCTGCCGGAGCTGGCGCCGGGCACGGCCTTCGCGGCGGTGCGGCCGGCCGCGTACGAGGGGTCCCGGGAGGGCCGCGCCTGAGGAAGCGTCACCCGCTTCGTTTCCGTCCGGAAAGCGGGGGTACTCCGTACCGGCCGTCAACCGACCCCGAGTGGAGATGATGACGATGGCCAGCACAGGTCCGAGGGCGGCGGGCACGGCGCGCCGCGCACCGGTGAGCACCGCTGCCATGGCGGTGTCCTTGGTCTTCCTGCTGGTGGGGATCCTGGGGTTCATCCCGGGCATCACCACGGACTACGGCGACATGCAGTTCGCGGGGCACGAGTCGCAGGCCCAGTTGCTCGGCCTCTTCCAGGTCTCGATCCTGCACAATCTGGTGCACCTCGCCTTCGGTGCCGTCGGCCTGGCCATGGCCCGGAGCGTCGCCGGGGCCAAGGCGTTCCTGATCGGCGGCGGTGTGATCTACCTGCTGCTGTGGCTCTACGGGCTGATCGTCGACAAGGACAGCGGCGCGAACTTCGTGCCTCTGAACTCGGCCGACGACTGGCTCCACTTCGTGCTGGGGGTGGGCATGATCGCTCTCGGCGCGGTCCTGGGCGGCCGCCGCACCACGACCGCCGCCTGATTCCGGCCGTCCGTCCGGGCCCCGTCCCGGTGGAGACGATGAAGAACGTGAGGAGGCTCCGCCATGCAGCTCGCGCCGCCCCCGGGAGCCGCCGAGCTCCTCTTCGTCGGCAACGCCACCCTCCTGATCCGCTACGGCGAACTGAAGCTGCTGACCGATCCCAACTTCCTCCACCGCGGTCAGTACGCCTACCTGGGCAAGGGGCTGCTGTCCCGGCGGCTGAGGGAGCCCGCCCTGCGGGTGGAGGACCTCCCTCCGGACCTGGACGCGGTGGTGCTGTCCCATCTGCACGGCGACCACTGGGACCGGATCGCCCGCCGCAGCCTGCCCCGCTCCCTGCCGATCGTCACCACCCCGCACGCCTCGCGGCGGCTGCAGGGGCTGCACGGGTTCAGCCGCGCCACGGGCCTGCCCACCTGGCACGACCACGTGCTGGTGCGCGGCGGCAGCCAGGTGCGGATCACGGCGCTGCCCGGCCGCCACGGTCCCGGCCCGGTGGACTTCCTGCTGCCGCCGGTGATGGGCAGCCTGCTGGAGTTCGGCGACCCGGGAGGGACGGTACGGCTGCGGCTGTACATCTCCGGCGACACCCTGATGTTCCCCGGCGTCCACGAGATCGCGCGTCTGTGCCCGGACATCCACCTGGCGGTGATCCATCTGGGCGGCACCACCCTCCCCGGAGGACTGCTGGCGACCATGGACGCCCTGCAGGGCGCCGATCTCGTCTCCGTGCTGCGTCCGCGCCGCGTGCTGCCGGTGCACTACGACGACTACACCGTCATGAAATCCCCCTTGTCGGACTTCCTCCGGGAGGCGGAGCGGCCCGGTTTCCCCTCCGGCGTGCTGCACTGCCCGCGGGGGGAGCGGGTGACCGTCGACGCCGCCGGCCCGGTCGAGGCCGGCGCGGCGGGGCCGGGGCGGCCCTGAGGATCCGAGGGCCCCGGAAAGGACCGGGACAGCCGAGAGGAAGGCCCACAAGGTGCCGAGCGCGAACACGATCACAGCCCAGCACGTACGGGAGCTGCTCAGCTCCTCCGATCCCGATCCCCGGCTGGTCCTCCTGGAGGGCCACCCGCGGGTGGTGCCCGCCGCCGAGGCCGGTGCCGACCGCTACCGCGGAGCCGTGGAGGTCGTCTCCCGCGACGACCTCACCGACCGGATCGGCCCGGGGACGCCCTCGGAGCGGGACCTGGAGGCGCTGGCCTCCAGGCTGCAGACCGTGGTCTCCGAGCTGGGCGGCTGAGGGACTCCGTCCGTGCGCGTCCCGTCCGCAGCTCAGGCGGGCGGGACGCGTACGGCCAGTGCCAGTGTGTCGTCGGGGTGCAGGATGACCGTGTGCATGTCCTCGGCGATGGCGCCGGGGACCTCCGTGATGGGCCTGTCGGCGTGGCGGCGGGACGCCTCGATCAGCCGCTTCTCGCCCTCGCGCGGGTCCTTGCGGCTCTCGGTGAGGCCGTCGGTGTAGAGGATGAGCATGTCCCCGGGCCCCATCCGGGTGTGCAGCAGGCGCTCGCTGCCCGGCAGCGGATAGCCGATGCCCCGGCCGCGTACCTCCAGGTACTCGGGCTCGCCTCCGGCCGGCAGCAGCAGCGCCGGCGGGTGACTGCCGTTGGCCAGGAACAGGTCGCCGGTGGCCGGGTTGATCCGGGCGAGCAGCACGGTGGACATCAGCTCGCTGTCGAAGGGCATCAGGATCTCGGCGGTCCGGGCGATGATCGACTCCAGCGGATGCCCTTCCAGCGCCAGGGTCCGTACCGCGTGGGTGACGTTGAGCGCGCCGCGCGTGCTGGTCACACCGTGGCCGAGGGCGTCGACGACGGTGATGTGGACGGTGCCGTCGGGGAGCTGGAGCCAGTCGTACAGGTCTCCGCCGGTGGGCGCGTCGGTGCCGGCCGGCGCGTAGTGGACGGCCATCTCCAGGCCGTCGACCTCGATGGGCGCGGGCCGCAGCGCGTCCTCCAGCTCGCGCAGGGTCTGGCCGTGGGCCTTGCGCAGCTGCTCGTCGCGCTCCTCCAGCTGGACGTAGAGGGCGAGGGTGCCCCGGTTGGTCTCGGCGAGTTCGTGCTTGAGCCGCCGGTGCTCGGCGGTGAGGGCGTCCAGGCGGGCCAGCGCCGCGCGCAGTTCCTGCTCCACCGCGTGGATCTCCGATGTGGGGCAGCCGTTCCCGGTCTCCGGTCCGCCGCCGTTGCGGGCGGGCGGGACCGTGCCCGCCTCGCCGCCGCTGCCGCCGTCACCGTGCCGGCCGGGCAGCGGCATGCGCCAGGTGGCCGAACCCCCGGAGGCGAACTGGGCGGGGAGGGGAAGGTCGGCGATGCCGTCACGGTCGGCCGTCAGATCGCTGAGGGTGACGAGCGTGACGACGAGCTGTCCCGGCGATTCGCAGCCGGACGGCTCGGTGTACGCCTCCAGCCGTACCGGCCGCCCCGCCGCGATCTCGGTGCGCGCCAGCTCCACCGCGGACATCACCAGCCGGGCCCTGGTCTCCACCGGCAGCCGGTGGACGCGCGCGATGCCGCGTACCGCGTGCCGCAGGCTCGGCAGCGTGTGGTGGTGGGAAGTGGTGTTGTCGGTCATGGAACCTCTGGGCCGCTCAGGCCGCTTGGACGGTGAGCACGGTGGCGTCGTCGCGGACTCGCCGGTGCATGTGGGCCAGGGACGCCGCCAGCAGGGGCGGTGGAAGCCGCAGCAGAAAGGTGGGCGGGCTGTGCGACCAGCGGGACTCGATGCCGTCGCTGTGCAGGACGACCGCGGCTCCCCGTGCCAGGGGCACGGTGCGCGGCCGGGGGGTGGGGACGTTCCAGCCCACGATGCCGGGCTGGCCGGCCATCCGGTGGGCCACCTCCCCGCCCGAGAGCACAGTGGCGCGGATGTTGCCCGTGCCGCAGTACTCGGCACGGCCGGGGTGCAGCCGCACCACGCCCGCCGCCGCGCCGCGGGTGTGGCGCAGCGAGCGGTGCAGCGAGGTCAGGATCTCGGCCAGGGGGCGTTCGGGTGCGGTGTGGAAGGCGCGCAGGGCCGAGCGGGCCGCCTCGGCGGCCGCGGCCCCGTGTCCCAGCCCGTCGACGACGAGGCCGGTGAGGGCGTCGCCGGTCTCGGCCACGGCGCAGGCGTCGCCGCAGTGCTTCTCGCCGTGGGCCGGCAGGCACACCGATCCGACGCCGTACCGGGCCTTCCGCTGCCCGCCGGGAGCGGACAGCCGGGCGTTGACCAGGGTGCCCGAGCCCGGCTGGGTGCGGATGGTGAACTCGGTGGCGATCCGGCGGACCGCGCCCAGCCCCGCTCCGAGGGAGCCGGTGGTGGTGTAGCCGTCGGCCATCGAGCGGTCCAGGTCGCGGATGCCGGGTCCGCGGTCGACGGCGGTGATCTCCACCCCGTCGCCCCGGAGCGTCGGCTGTACGTACACCGTTCCGTCGGCGGCGTGCTTGATCTGGTTGCTGGCCAGTTCGCTGGCGATGACGGCCGCCTGGTCGGGCATGGCCCCGGGCAGCCCGCACCGCTGTGCGCAGCCGCGCGCGGCCGAGGCCGCCACGTGGATCGCGCTCTCGTGGTCGATGCGGATCTCTTCGGTCAGGCCCTCCGCGGCGGGGGACGTCCGGCTCACTGCGTGTTCCAGCGGGTCACACTGATGGTGGTGCCCCGGCCCGCTTCGGTGTGCACCTCGAACTCGTGCATGAGGCGGCGCGCGCCTCCCAGTCCGTGCCCCAGGCCGGAGCCGGTGGTGAAGCCGTCGGCCAGCGCCGCCTCCAGATCGGGGATGCCGGGCCCCTCGTCCCTGACGGTCAGCCGCACGCCCCGGCGTCCGGAGTTCCTGGGGAACTCGATGGTCACCGTGCCGCCCCCGCCGTGGATGTAGGCGTTGCGCGCCAGTTCGCTGGCGGCGGTGACGACGCGGGTCTGGTCGACGAGCCCGAAGCCGGTCTCGACGGTGGCGGCCCGTACCGCGTGCCGGACCGTGATGAGGTCCTCGTCGGTACGGACCGGGTAGGTGGCCCCGGCGCTCACGGCGCCGCCGCCTCCCTCGACGGGGGCCGCCGGGACGCCCATCGTCCTTTCACCCGAGAGTTTCACGCCGGGTCACCCCTTCCGGGGGCCGCGGGGCATGGTGCCAGCCCAGTGCGGCCATCCCCTGCTCCGCGTTGAGTGCGGTCTCCACTCCGGTGAGCTGCAGGCCCAGCTCGACGAGGGTGATCGCCACGGGCGGCCGCATGCCGGCCACGATCACCCGGGCGCCCAGCAGCCGGGCCATGGTACTCAGCTCGGTCAGGGTGCGCGCCACGAACGAGTCGATGATCTCCAGCCGGGAGATGTCGATGAGGACTCCCGTGGCCCGCTCGGCGGCGATGCGCTCGGTCAGCTCGTCGGCGAAGACGGTGGCCGTCTTGTCGTCGAGCTCGTTGATGAGCCCGGTGACCAGTACGTCACCGAGCCTGAGGATGGGGATGTCCATGGACTGGCGGCCGGTCATCGGTTCGTCGTCGTCCCTGTGGCCGGTGAGGCCTGTCCCGTCATGTCGACCGCCGCGGCCAGGGCGTCGGCGAGGGTGGCGCGGGTGAGGATGGTGGACAGGTCGATGCCCAGCTGGGCGATGGTCTGCGCGATGGAGGGCCGCACGCCGCTGATGAAGCAGTCGGCGCCCATCAGGCGCACCGCGTTGACGGTCTGCATCAGGTGCTGGGCGACGGCGGTGTCGACCGTGGGCACACCGGTGATGTCGATGATCGCCACCCGGGCGTCATGGGTCTGGATGGACTGCAGGAGGTTCTCCATCACCACCTGGGTGCGCGCGGTGTCCAGGGTGCCGATCAGCGGCACGGCCAGGATCCGCTTCCACAGGTGGACCACGGGGGTGGACAGTTCCAGCAGCTGGCGGCTCTGCCGCTGGATGATCTCCTCGCGGCGCTCCACATAGGCGTTGAAGGACAGGGCCGCGGCCTCGTCCAGCAGCCGGTTGATCGTCAGGGCCGCCGGGAACAGCTCCCGCGGATCGCGGTTGTCGCGCTCCACGGCTTCCAGCAGGGCGTCCTTGAGCGCCAGGATGGCCAGGGACGTGGCCGTCGGAGTCGCGCCGCTGCGCTCCCTGCGCAGGGACAGCTCCATCACCGCGTCGCGCAGTTCGTGGTGGGCGTCGACCACGTTCTCCATGCCGTAGTCGCTGTTGAGGGCTCCGCCCAGCAGGACGAGGAGCGCGTCGGCCTCCTCGCGCAGTTCGCCCTCGTCCATCCCGATCGCCGCACGTTCCTGCTGCAACTGCACCCACCGGTCGGCGATCTCGTCGCCGCGCTCGCGGATTGCGGTTGTCAACCGGTCTCGTACGGCTGCGTCGCTGGCGTTCACTGACAAGCCCTCTCACAGTCGTTCGTCGCCGGCCCACGCCCGTGACGTCGGCATCCGGCTGGATGTGCGGGGTGGCGGGACAGCACCGTTCACCCCTTTTGTTGCCGTCCGGCAAATGTTAGCAGCGGCCGCGGAGCCTGTCGGCCCCAACTGACGGGGCGTCAGGGCATGGTGGAACCCACCGGCCTCTGACGGGACCTTCCCGGAAACCGGCCCTCAATGCATCCCCGATCGATTGTTTCCATTTGACAACTGTGTCCGCCGCGCAACAATCTTTCCCTGTCGCACCCGCCCCGACCGGCCACCACGCCAGGATTCCCCCGCGGTGCGGCGCTCCGCGGCGGCCACGAGGTGTGTGATGTATCGGTGAGGCAGAATGGCGACGCACATGCCCCCCAGGGCGGCGGCCTCACGCCGATCTCACCCCTCCGCCCGCCCCGGCCTCCCGGCGTCTGGGCAGCGTCTCCTCCACCGCCGCCCGGAACCCCCGCAGCCCCTCGGCGAGCGCCTTGCGCGCCACGGGCGACATCGCCGCCATGGCCGTAGCCAACGCCTCCTCCCGCAGGACGCGCAGGTCCCGCAGGTACGTCCTGCCCCGGCCGGTCAGCCTCAGTTCGAGTTCCCGCCGGCTCGCCGGACTGGGAGCGCGTTCCACGAACCCGACCGCCTGCAGCCGGTCGCACAGCCTGCTGACCGACGACGGGGCGGAACCCAGCGCCTCGCTGAGCGTGCGCAGATTGATGCCCTCATCGCGGTCGAGGGTGTACAGGACCCTCAGCTGGGAGGCGGAGACGGGCACGGGCGACGCGGCCTCCCGGCCCCGCTCCCACAGCACTTCCAGGAGCTCTATCACCTCGGACGCGGCATGGGCCGCCTCTGCGGAGGGGCGCTGGGAGGGTCCGGAATTCACGACCATAACTGTGACACTCCGCGTCTGCATTGTCAGCCCGAGCTCCGAACGGCACTTAACTTCCCATATCGGATTTTTCTGCGGAAACAGAAAGTAGTTGTGACACGGTGGACAGATTCACGGCCGTGGAGCGGGCCCTGCGCGATGCCGCTCCCCACGCACTGCTCGACGCGCTCCGCGCCTCACTGGCGCGGCACTTCGGAGCACTCACCGTGGACCTGCTGATGGCCGACTACGGAACGACCATACTCAAGCCTGTCGGTCCTCTTCCTTACCCGACGGAGCCCGTCCCGGTCCACTCCACCGAGCCCGGAAGGGCGTTCGCCTCCCAGCAGCCCCGGCTCTCCCCCGACGAGAGCGCCGGCGCCGTCACCGCGCACCTGCCGGTCACCGTCCGCGGCGACCGGCTGGGTGTGCTGTCGGTGACCCTCCCCGGCGAGGAGGCCTCGCCCGAGGCGCTGGGAGAACTGCGGCAGTTGTGCGAGGCACTCGGCCGGGAGATCCTCGTCGCCGATCACAGCACCGACGTCTATCTGAGGGCACGGCGGGCCGAGCGCCTCACCCTCGCCGCCGAGATGCAGTGGCAGCTGCTGCCCGGCCGCTCCTGCTCCGGCCCCGAGTACGAGCTCGGCGCCCAGCTCGAACCCGCCTACGCCGTCTTCGGGGACAACTTCGACTGGTCCGTCTCGGCCGACCACCTCACCGTGACCCTGACCGACGGGATGGGCGAGGGCGTCGACGCGGCGCTCCTGACCAACCTCGCCCTCAGCGCGCTGCGCAACGCCCGCCGGGCCGGGCTGGACCTGGTCGGCCAGGCGGTCCTGGCCGACCAGGCGGTCTACGGGCAGCACCGCGGGGCCGCCCATGTCTCCGTCCTGCTGCTGCGCATCCACCTGGCCACCGGGCGGCTGGAGGCCGTCGACGCAGGGTCGCCGCGCATCTGGCGGCTGCGCGGCGGCGTGGTGGAGCCGGTCGAGCTGGAGGCGCAGCTCCCGCTGGGGATGTTCGAGGACACCCCCTACGCCGTCCAGCACTTCCGGATCGAGGCCGGGGACCGGCTGCTGTTCGCCAGCGACGGGGTCTACGAGGTCGCCTCACCCTCGGGTGAGCGGTTCGGCGAGCGGGCCCTGGCACGCGCCATGACCAGCACCCGGCTCCTTCCCCCCTCCCAGGTGCCGGGGGCGGTCCTCGGCGAGCTCGCCCGGCACCGCGGCGAGCCGCCAGCGGACGACGACGCCATGGTCCTGTGCCTGGACTGGCACGGCAGGAGGAGCTGACCGGCCGGACACCCGCCGACTGCGCCCGGACCGCGCCCGGGAACCGCCGCGCCCTTTCCCACCCGTACGCCTCGTGCCGCCGGAGCCGTCCGCCTCCGCGCGGCGCGCCCGGCCGCGGCCCCGGCCCGGGTCACAAGTCGAGAACGCCGGTGTACACCGGGCCCCGCGGGGCAGACGGGGTCGTGGAGCAGAGTCGAGGACCGAGCGGAGGTGTTCGCCGACGTGCCGATACCGGCACCGAGCCGGTGTGTCCGGCGCGTCCCCTCCCGGGCAGCCGCTCCGGCGTCTGCCGGCTCACGCGGGTCCGCGACCGGTTTCCGGCCGTCGGCGCGCGCGACCGGTCCTCTCTCGCACGTCCCCGCCACGCCAGAGGTGGTCCCTCCGTGACCAGAAGCGAACACGCCCTCACCGAACGGGGGAACTCGGATCCCTTCGTCCACCCCGCGCTGTTCTACCGGAATCCCGGTGAGTACCTGGCCGGGGTGGGCGGGTTCGTCGCCGGCGCGCTGGATGCGGGCGACCCCGTTCTCGTCGCCGTCCCCGGCCCCCGGCTGGAGATGCTGCGCGACCACCTGGGGGACACCGCCTCGGCGGAACGTCTCACCCTGGTGGACATGACCGACTTCGGCCGCAACCCCGGCCGCATCCTCTCGGGCCTGCGCGACTTCGCCGACCGGCATCCGGGGCGGCCCGCCCGCATCGTCGGGGAGCCGATCTGGGCACGGCGATCCCCCGCCGAACTGGTGGAGGCCACCCGGCACGAGGCACTGATCAACGCGGCCTTCACCGGCCGCGCCGCGACCATCCTGTGCCCCTACGACGTCTCCGGGCTCCCCGAGCGTGTGTGCGCCGACGCCCGCCGCACCCATCCTGTGCTGTGGGAGGACGCCCGGGAGCGGCCCAGCCGGCACTACACCGATCCCCGCGCCCTCAGCGCCGAGTGCGACGCACTCCCGCTGGCTCCCCCGCCCGCGCGCACCCGCTCTCTGGCGTTCACCACCGGTGACCTCGGAGAGGTCCGCCACCACGCGGACACCTGGGCCGGTGCGACCGGGCTCGGCATGCCGCGGCGCGGCGACTTCGTCCTCGCCGTGGCGGAGGCCGCGGCCAACTCCATCGCCCACGGCGGCGGGCACGGCGCCCTGCGCCTGTGGTCCGACGGTCCCGCTTGCGTCGCCGAGATCCGCGACGGCGGGCATCTCGCCGATCCGCTGGCCGGCCGCCGCCGCCCGGCGCTGGACTCCGCCGACGGCGGGCGCGGGCTGTGGATGATGCACCAGCTGTGCGATCTGGTCGAGACCCGCGCCACGTCCGCCGGGCTGACCGTACGGCTGCGCATGGACCACTTCTAGGGTCTTCAGCAGGCTCCGCCCCTCTCCCCCGCCGCACGATGAACGTGCGGCACAGGTGGGCGCGGACGGCCTCCCCCGGCCTCCCCCGGCCTCGGCCCGGCCGCGATCCGTCCACGGCCGGGCGGTCGTGCGCTCCCCACTCCCGCCGCGGCGGACCCGCGCTCCGTCGCAAGGAGCGCTCCCGGAGACCGCTCCGGCGAATCCCGCAGCCCCCTCTGCCGTGACCTACGTCACCCTATATACCCCCGGGGGCATAAGGCGACCCCTGTTACGGTTGACCCAGTCATACCCCCCCGGGTATTCACCGTAGGCAAGCGAGCAGGAGTCCCCGCATGGTTCCCGAGATCGGCCGGCAGCGGTTCGCCGAGGCGCACGCGGCCGGCGCCCTCGTCGTCGACGTCCGCGACCGCGGCGAGTACCGCACCGGTCACGTCCCCGGCGCCCGGCCCGCGCCGCTCAGCCTGCTCCCGCTGAAGCCGGCCGAGCTGCCCAGGGACCGCCCGGTCTACGTGATCTGCCAGAGCGGCGGCCGCAGCACGCAGGCGACCGCACTGCTGCGCGGCGTGGGCTACGACGCCCACAGCGCCAGCGGCGGCACCGCGGCCTGGACCGACGCGGGCCGGCCCGTGGCCACAGGCGACGAGTCCGGCACCCCCGACACCACCGCCACCACCGAGGAGACCCGATGATCACCGTTCTGCCCATCGAGACCCCCGGCCTGGGCGACCGCACCTACCTCGCCCACGACGGCTCCACCGCGCTGGTGGTCGACCCGCAGCGCGACTACGACCGCGTCACGGCGCTGGCCGAGGCCGCGGGCGTGCGGATCACCCACGTCTTCGAGACCCACATCCACAACGACTACGTCACCGGCGGCCTGGCCCTGGCCCGGGAGACCGGCGCGCAGTACCTGGTCAACGCCGACGACGAGGTCTCCTACGAGCGCACCGGCGTCCGCGACGGCGACGTCGTCGAGGTCGGCACCATGCGGGTGCGGGTGATCCACACACCGGGCCACACCCACACCCACCTCTCCTTCGCGCTGGAGGCCGGCGGCGAGCAGATCGCGGTGTTCACCGGCGGATCGCTGCTGTACGGCTCCACCGGGCGTCCCGACCTGCTCGGCCCCGACCACACCGACACCCTGGTGCGGGCCCAGTGGCGCTCGGCGCACCGGCTGGCGAAGGAGCTGCCGGACTCCACCGCCGTCTACCCCACCCACGGTTTCGGCTCGTTCTGCTCCGCGACCCAGTCCGCGGGCCTGTCCAGCACCATCGGCGAGGAGAAGAGGACCAACACCGCCCTGACCGCCGACGAGGAGGCCTACGTCGAGCAGCTCCTGGCGGGCCTGGACGCCTACCCGGCCTACTACGCCCACATGGGCCCGGCCAACTCCCGCGGGCCCGGCAAGCCGGACCTGTCCGCGCCCTCCGTCGCCGACCCGGCCGAGCTGCGCCGCCGCATCGGGGCCGGCGAGTGGGTGGTCGACCTGCGCGACCGCACCGCCTTCGCCGCCGGGCATCTGGCCGGCAGCCTCAACTTCGGCCTGGACGGCCAGTTCATCACCTACCTGGGCTGGCTGATCCCGTGGGGCACCCCGGTCACCCTGCTCGGCGAGAGCGCCGAGGACGTGGCCGAGGCCCAGCGCGAGATGGTCCGCATCGGCATCGACCGCCCGGCCGCCATGGCCACCGGCGGCCCTGAGGACTGGGCCGGCGGCGAGCCCCTGGCCGCCTACGAGCGCGCCGGCTTCGAGGACCTCAAGGCCGCCCTGGACAAGAGCCGGGACGGCGGGGAGGAGTTCGTCGTCCTCGACGTGCGCCGCGACCAGGAGCGCGCCGAGGCGCACATCCCCGGCTCGGTGCACATTCCCGTTCACGAGGTGCCGGACCGCGTCGGGGAGATCCCCGCGGGCCGGGTCTGGGTGCACTGCGCCGGCGGCTACCGCGCGGGGGTCGTCGCCGCCCTGCTCGACGCCCGCGGCCGTGACGTGGTCGCCATCGACGACGGCTTCGACAACGCCCGCGACCTGGGCCTGTGCTCCGTCCCCGCTCAGACCCCCTGACCAGGGGCCCCCGAAGAACCCTGAACCCCCGGGGCCCCCGGGACCCCTCTGAACCAGCGAACACCGCAGGAGAGCAGTACATGACCACCTCCACCACTCCCCGCAGCCTGACCGCCGAGGAACTGCGCGCGAAGCTCGACTCGGAGCACCCGCCGCGGCTGCTCGACGTCCGCTCCCCCGCCGAGTTCGAGGCCGCGCACATCCCCGGCTCCTACAACGTCCCGCTGGACACCCTGCGCGAGCACCGCGAGGAGCTGACCGAGCACCTGGACACCGACGTGGTGCTGGTGTGCCGCTCCGGGCAGCGGGCCGGCCAGGCCGAGCGCGCCCTCGCCGAGGCCGGGCTGCCCGGGCTGAGCGTCCTGTCGGGAGGCATGACCTCCTGGGAGAAGTCCGGCGCCCCGACCAACTACGGCCAGGAGCGCTGGGACATGGAGCGCCAGGTCCGCCTGGTGGCCGGATCCCTCGTCCTGGTCGGCGCCCTCGGCAGCTTCGTGGTGCCCGGGCTGCAGGCCCTGTCCGCCTTCGTCGGCGGCGGCCTGGCCTTCGCCGCCATCAGCAACACCTGTGCCATGGGCGTGCTGCTGTCGAGGATGCCGTGGAACCGCACGCCGTCCTTCGACCCGCGCAAGGCCGTCGCGCAGCTCGCCGGCGGCAGGTGACCACCATGACGCTGACGCTCGTCCTGATCCTCGCGCTGCTGGTCGGCGTCTCCCTCGGGCTCCTCGGGGGAGGCGGGTCGATCCTGACCGTGCCGCTGCTGGTCTACGTCGCGGGCATGGACGCCAAGGAGGCCATCGCCACCTCCCTGTTCGTCGTCGGCGTCACCTCCGCCGTGGGCATGATCAACCATGCCCGCGGCGGGCGGGTCCGCTGGCGCACCGGTGTGCTGTTCGGAGCGGCAGGCATGGTCGGCGCCTACGCCGGCGGACTCATCGGCGGCAACATCCCCGACGTCGTCCTGCTGATCGCCTTCGCCGTCATGATGATCGTCACCGCCGCCGCCATGCTCCGGGGCCGCCGGGGCGTCGACCCCGGCAAGGCCCACAAGCAGCTCCCGGTGGGGCGGGTACTGCTGGACGGAGCGGCCGTCGGCCTGGCCACCGGCCTGGTCGGCGCGGGCGGGGGCTTCCTGGTCGTACCCGCCCTGGCCCTGCTGGGCGGACTGCCCATGCCGGTGGCCGTCGGTACCTCGCTGCTGGTCATCGCGATGAAGTCCGCCGCCGGGTTCGCCGGCTACCTCTCCACCGTCCAGATCGACTGGGCGCCGACCCTGGCCGTCACCGGCTCCGCGATCGCCGGCAGTCTCGCCGGGGCCAGGCTGGCCGGACGCGTCCCCGCGGACGTCCTCTCCCGGCTGTTCGCCTGGTTCGTGCTGGCCATGGGCACCTTCGTCCTGGTCCAGCAGGCCCCCGCCGACATACGTCTGCCGGTTCTCGCCACCGTCGCCTCGCTCGGCGCCGGAGCGGGTGTCTGCTACGGCTTCGTCGACCGCTGTCCGCTGCGGCGCGCCGTGCACGGCACCTGACCCCGGCCCCACCCCGGACCCGGTACCCCGGAGCGCCTCCCGTCAGCGCTCCGGGGTACCGGTGTACCGGTGTACCGGGACACTGGCACACCGGTGCCGCCCGTCGCACGGAAGGCACCGGAGCACAGGCGGAATGTTCCGCCCCATCCCGGTGTTGACTACCCCAGGGGGTATCAACCGCCACCACCTCGGTGAAACGGAAGGAACCACCATATGAGCACCGTCGCACTCACCGCCGCCGACTTCGAGAAGACCGTCACCGGCAACGACATCGTCCTGGTCGACTTCTGGGCCTCCTGGTGCGGCCCGTGCCGCATGTTCGCCCCGGTCTACGAGAAGGCATCCGAGACCAACCCCGACATCGTCTTCGGCAAGGTCGACACCGAGGCCGAGCAGGCTCTGGCGGCCGCCGCCGACATCACCTCCATCCCGACCCTGATGGCCTTCCGCGAGGGAGTCCTGGTCTTCGCCCAGCCCGGCGCGCTGCCGGCCCAGGCCCTGGACCAGGTGATCACCGCCGTCCGCGGACTCGACATGGACGAGGTGCACGCCTCCGTCGCCGCCCAGACCCCCGGTTCCGGCCAGAGCGACTGAGCCCGTCCGGCGCGGAACGAACGAAAGGATCGACCACCGTGGTCCAGCTTCCTCCCGAGAACGTGCGATCGGCCGTCAACCGACTCAAGCGCGCCCAGGGCCAGCTCGCCGGCGTCCTTCGCATGCTGGAGGAAGGACGCGACTGCGAGGACGTCGTCACCCAGCTCGCCGCGGTCAACCGCGCGCTGGACCGGGCGGGCTTCTCCATCGTGGCCAGCGGCCTCAAGCAGTGCATGGCACAGGAGGGCGGCGCGGACAGCCTCGACGCCCAGAAGATGGAGAAGCTCTTCCTCTCCCTGTCCTGAGGGCCGCGCGCCGGACGCTCCCGGCGGGCCCCGCCCGGAGCGTCCGGCGCGCGCCCGGTCACGTGCGCAGGTGCCGCGCCACGATCCGGGCGCTGGTGGTGAGGGGCACGGCGACCAGCATCCCGAGTACGCCCGCCACCACGCCTCCCGCCAGCACCACCACGAGCACCACCAGCGGCGGCAGGCGGACCACCCGGCCCAGTGCCAGCGGCGCGACGACCTGGCTCTCGACCTGCTGGACGACGGTGATGGCCAGCGCGGCCCACAGCGCCTGCCACGGGTCACCGCTCAGCAGTGCGATGAGGACGGCCAGCGCGCCTCCCACCAGGGGCCCGACGAAGGGCACCAGATTGGTCACCCCGGCGACCACGCCGACGAACAGCCAGTAGCGCAGCCCGACGGCCCACAGCGCCAGTGACGACGCGACCCCGACGAACGCGGCGACCAGCAACTGCCCCCGCAGATAGGCGCCGGTGGCCTCCACGCAGCGGGCGGCCACCCCGGTGATCTCCTCGCGCCGCCGGCCGGGGAGCAGTCCGGCCGCCCAGTTCCTGATCCGGGGCAGGTCGACGAGCGCGTAGAAGCCGATCACCACCCCCGCGAACGTCAGCACCAGGCCGAAGCCGACCGCCGCCGCCCCGGTGCCGACGCCGGACAGGAAGCCGGTGAGGGAGTCGCGGTTCTCCCGCCGCCGCAGCCACCGTGTGATCGCCTCGCCGTCGAGCCGCACCCGCACGTCCAGCCCCAGCCGCTCGGCCAGGGCGGCCAGTTCGCGCTCCAGCCCCTCCAGCGAGGTCGGCAGGCCGGCGAGCACGCCGGAGACCTGCTCCAGCAGCAGCGGGGCGATCAGCAGGGCCGGCACGGTGACGGTCACGGCCAGCGCGGCCGCCACCAGGACCGTGCCCGCCGCGCGGGGGAGACCCCGCCGTTCCAGCAGGCCCACCGCCGGAGCCAGCAGGTAGACGATCACCACCGCGACGATCACCGGCCACAGCAGCGGCGCCAGCGGCCTGAGCACCCGCAGCAGTCCCCAGACCAGAAGGGACAGCCCCAGCAGCGTCCAGACCACCACCCCGGCACGGACCCACCGGTCACCGGCCCGGCCGGGGGCGTGGCGCCACTCCGGAACGGAACGGGCCAAGGGTCACCGCCCTCCGTCGCGCGGAGCGCCGCCCAGGTCGTCGCGGTGCGTGGACCGCGCCAGCGGGGCTCCCGAGCGGTACGCGGAGTGGCCCACCGCGTACGCCGCGAACGGGGTGGTGACCAGTTGCAGCAGCACCCCGAGCCCGAGGACGACGGCCGTGAACACCCCGGGCATCAGCAGGAGGACGCCCAGCAGTACGCACACCACCCCCAGGGCCGCCGCCTTGGCCACCGCGTTGGCCCTGTTGTAGGCGTCGGGCAGGCGGACCAGGCCCAGCGCGGCGATGGCCACCAGGGCGGTGCCGGTGGTCGTGAGGACGTGGCCGAGCAGTTCCAGGACGGTCACGACGACCACCGCTCCAGCAGATGGGCCACGGCGACGGTGGCCAGGAAGCCGAGCAGCGTGGCGGCCAGCACCAGGATCAGCACCGCGGGGGTGTCCAGCCGCACCGCCAGCAGGGCGACGGCCGCCACGAACACCACGAAGGCGAGGTCCACCGCGACCACCCGGTCGGCGTCCGTGGGCCCGGCCGACATGCGCCACACGGCCACGGCCATGGTCACCGCGAGCACGCCGAGCAGGACCGCGGTCATCGTCATGGGTTCCCCTCCTGTCTCCTCGTCCCCCGCGCCGCCCGGGAGTCCGGGGGGCGCAGGGCCGTCAGCAGCCGGTCCTCCAGGTCGCCGAGGTCGCCGAGGAAGCGGTCGGCGTCGGCCGCGTGCATCCCGTGGACGAACAGGGTCGGCGGCTCCGTGCGCACTTCCAGCACGAGTGTCCCCGGCGTCAGCATGATCAGGTGCGCCAGCACGGTCGTCTCGGCCGTGGTACGGCAGCGCAGCCGCATCTCGACCACGGCGGGCGCCAGCCCGCTGCCCGGCGTCACGATCTCCCGGGCCACGGTCACGTTGGCGTGCAGGAACCGCACCCCGTAGTGGCCGAGGAAGGCCGCCACCCGTGCGCAGCGGACGGCCGCGCGGCGCAGCCGGCCCGCCGGCCGGGCGGTCATCGCGTCACCGCCCGTACGTAGGCGGAGGCGTCCAGCAGCCCGGCCGCCGCCTCCGTCGCCGCGGTGAGCAGCGGCTGCGCCGCGATGCCGAGCACCACCGACGGCACGGCGAGCACCATAGCGGGCACGGCGAGCGCCGGCCGGACGGTGGCACGGGCCATCAGCCGGAGGAGGGACTCCTCCCTGGACGGGTCCTCCCCGCCCCAGAAGGAACCGGCCCAGATCTTGACCATGGAGACCAGGGTGAGGAAGCTGACCCCGACGGCGACCCCGACGGCCAGGTGGTCGGCCTCGGCCGCGGCCGCGCCGACCAGGCCCAGCTTGGCGACGAATCCGGACAGCGGCGGCAGCCCTGCCAGGGAGAGCGCCGAGACCAGGAACGCGGAGGCGATCAGGGGCTCGCGGCGGGCGAGCGAGTCGACCCGGTCGGTGCCGTAGACCGTCTCCACGGCGCCCGCGCACATCAGCAGCGCGGCCTTCACCAGCACGTACTGCACCAGGAAGAAGACCGCGGCGGTGAGTCCGGCGAGGGTGAACAGTGCCAGGCCGAGCAGGATGTAGCCGATCTGGCTGACCATGTGGAACGTCAGGATGCTCCGCATCCCCCGTTCCCCGACGGCGCCCAGCACCCCCACCACCATGGTCAGCAGGGCCGCGGCCATGACCGTCCAGCGCAGCCCCGTCCCCTCGTGGACGACCGCGTAGACCCGGATGATCGCGTACACACCGACCTTGGTCAGCAGCCCGGAGAACAGCACGGTGACCGCGGGCGGGGCCTCGGGGTAGGTGCGCGGCAGCCAGCCGTGCAGCGGCACGACCGCCGCCTTGGCCGCCAGGGCGACGAGCACCGCGCCGGCGGCCAGGGCCACGGCGGTGCTCTGCCGGGCCGCCCCGGCCAGTTCCCCCAGGTTCACGGTGCCGGTGACCCCGTAGACCAGGCCGACGCCGCCGAGCAGGAGGGTGGAGGCCAGCAGGCTGGAGGTGAGGTAGATCCGTCCGGCGGCGGTCCGGGCGCGTCCGCCGCTCATCGTCAGCAGCGCGTACGAGGGCACGAGCATGACCTCGACGAAGACGAAGAGGTTGAACAGGTCCGCGGTCAGGAAGGCCCCGTACACCCCGGCCGAGAGGGTCATCGCCAGCGGGGCGAACCAGGGGCTCGCGTCGTCTCCGGTCCCGGCGGCGTAGGCGAGGCCGGCCAGCACCAGGGCGGCGCTGACGCACAGCATGAGCGTGCTGAGCGCGTCGGCGGCGAACACGATCGCGAAGCCGGGCGGCCATCCGCCCATGCTCAGGCTCCGGACCGTTCCGTCCAGGCTCCCGGCGAGCAGGACCGCGGACAGCGCCAGAATCCCGGCGCTGACCGCCGACGTGATCAGCCGGTGCACCCGCCGGTCACCGGGGTACGCCACGAGCACGCCGGCCGCCAGCAGCGGAACGGCCACCGGGAGGGCGAGCACCAGGCCGCTCACCGCGGGGGCTCCGCGGACTCGGCGGGCCCTGTGGGCCCGGTGCCGGAGCGGCTGCCGGAGCCGGCGAGGTGCTCGGCCCGGGCCAGGCCCAGCAGATACACGGTGATGCCGAAGGTGATGACGATGGCGGTGAGCACGAAGGCCTGCGGCAGCGGATCCGCCATCCCGGCCGGGTCGCCGTCGCCGATCAGCGGGGGTTCCCGGCGCTCCAGCCCCCCGGCCGCCAGCAGCAGTACGTTCGCCGCGTGGCCCAGCAGCACGAACCCGAACGTGACCCGGACCAGGCCGGGACGCAGCAGCAGGAAGAACCCTCCCGCCGTCAGGACGCCGACGGCGATCGCCGCGGTCACCGGCGCTCCCCCCGGCCGGCGCCGAGCCGGTCCACCACCGTGACCACCAGCCCGAGGACCATCAGGTAGACGGCGGCGTCGAACAGCAGCGGCGAGGACAGACCGCCACCGGGCACCGCAATGGTGAAGGGGGTCAGGAAGGGGTCGCCGAGCACCATGGCGGCCAGGCCCACCGCCGCGCCGAGCACCAGCCCCGCGGCCAGCAGCGGCCGGGGGCTCAGCCACCGCGTGCCGGTGCGGCCGGCCAGGTAGCCGAAGGCGACCGCCGTGCCCGCGACGAGTGCGGCGCTGAAACCCCCGCCCGGCTCGTAGTGCCCGCGCAGGAACAGGTACGCCGACAGCCCCGCGATGCCCGGGAGCAGCAGACGGTGGGCCGGGCCGAGCACCCGGCCGTACGGCGCCCGCGGCCCGTCGGCCGCCCCGTCCGGCTGCCCGGGCAGCAGCAGGAGCAGGCCGAGCGCGGCGGCGGCCAGCACGCTCGCCTCGCCGAGGGTGTCCAGGCCGCGGAAGTCCACCAGGATCGTGTTGACCACGTTGCGCCCGCCGGTCTCCGGTTCAGCGGCCTCGAGGAAGTACGCGCCCGCGGGCGACAGTTCCCGCCCTCCGGTCAGCGCCAGTGTGCCCAGCGCGGCGACGAGCCCGGCCGCCCCGGCCAGTGCCGCCGCGGCCGCGCTGCGGCGGGGCCGCGGGAACCGGGTGGACAGGTCGCTCAGGACGAACGCCGCGGTCATCGCGGTCAGCACCTCCACCAGGAGCAGCGTCAGCGCCACGTCCGGCGCCCCGGCCAGCAGGAACCACAGGGCCACGATCAGTCCGACCGCTCCCAGCAGCGACACGGCGGCCAGCGCCGACCGCGTCCGCACCAGGGCGGCCACCGCGATCGCCAGCAGCGCGAGCACACCCCAGTCCACCGGGTCCGACGGCGCCCCGGCTCGGATCCCCGGCCCGTCGGCCGCGAACACCCCCACGCAGCCGAGGACCACCAGGGCGGCCGCGGGGCGGGCCAGGTACGCCGCCGTGGAGTCGCTGCGGTCGGGCCGTCCCACCACCGCGCCCGCGCCCAGTACGGCCGAGTGGACCCGGTCGAAGACGGCCGCGCCGTCCGGCCGCGGCAGCCGCTGCAGCATCCGGTCCACCCGGTCGCGCGCCGAGAACAGCACCAGGCCGCTGGCGATCGTGAGGGCGGACAGGAACAGTTCGGGACTGAGCCCGTGCCAGAAGGCGAAGTACGGCGGCACGGCCCATGGTTCGGCGTTCAGGACGGCCTGGCGCATCAGCGGGTCGAGGACGGACACCGCGGGGCCGAGCACCGCCCCGGCGACCGCCGCCACCGCGGCCGGGGCGATGAACGCCCAGGAGGGTTCGTGCAGTTGCCGCTGCAGCATGGGCCCGGCGAAAGCGCCGTAGAAGATCCGCATGCCGTAGGCGAAGGTCAGCGCCGAGGCGGTGACCGCGAGCGCCGCGGCCACCACCCCGGCGCCGGGGAAGACGTCCGCCCCCGCGAACCCCTGGAAGAGCGACTCCTTGCTGACGAAACCGATCATCGGCAGGACTCCGGCCATCGACAGTCCGGCCAGACCGGCCAGTGTGGCGGTGACCGGCATGATCCGCATCAGGCCGGACAGCTCCCGGATGTCGCGGCTGCCGGCCTGCCGGTCGATGACGCCGACGATCATGAAGAGGGTGGCCTTGAACAGCGCGTGCGCGAAGGTGTGCAGGATGGCGGCGGCCAGTGCGACGGTCGTCCCCACCCCGATGGCGGCGACCAGCAGGCCGAGCTGGCTGACCGTGGAGTGGGCGAGCAGGGCCTTGAGGTCGTGCTCGCGCAGCGCCTGGGCGGCGCCCAGTACGGCGGTGAGCAGCCCGACCCCCATCAGGCAGACGCTCCACCCGGTCTGCCCGGAGTACAGCGCGGAGAACCGCAGCAGCAGGTAGATGCCGGCCTTCACCATGGTGGCCGCGTGCAGGTAGGCGCTCACCGGTGTGATCGCCACCATGGCTCCGGGCAGCCAGAACTGGAACGGAACCTGCGCCGACTTGGTGAAGGCCGCGAGGATGAGCAGGGTCGCGATGGCGGGTGACAGCGGGGAGTCGAGCACCTCCTCCCGCGCCCTCAGCACGGTGGCCAGGTCGGTGCTGCCCGCGGCGATGCCCAGCAGCACCATCGCCACCAGCAGGGCCAGTCCCCCCATGCCCGTCACCAGCAGGGCGCGCACCGCCGGTCTGGCCGCCCTGGCTCCGCCGGTCCCGATCAGGAAGAAGGAGGCGACCGTGGTCATCTCCCAGAACACGAACAGCAGCAGCAGGTCGCCGGCGAGGACCAGGCCCAGCATCGCGCCGCCGAAGAGGGTGAGCAGGAGGTAGGTCCTGCCGTGCCTTCCGCCGGCGGTCAGGTAGCGGGGGCAGTACGCCATGATCAGCGCGCCGACTCCCAGGACCAGCAGGCAGAACAGGGTGGCCAGCCCGTCCATGCGGAGCGTGAAGGAGATCTCGGGGGAATCGGTCCAGGCTTGGGAGAAGGTGACCGCGCCGCCGTCCAGCGCCGTCGAGGCCGCCGGGGCGAGCACCGCCGCCACGACGAGGAAGCCGACCGCGAGCACATAGCCCGTGTCGCGCCCCAGGCGGCGGTCCAGGACGGGCGAGAGCAGCGCCAGTACGCCCATCGCGAGCAGCGCGGCGACCAGCGCACCCCCCTCGCCGCTCATCGCCCGGACGCACCGCGGCGCCCGCCGGTCACCAGGACCGGTACCGATCCGTCGCGCAGCAGTTCCTGGGCCACGTTGCCCAGCAGCCGCTTGGACAGCCCTCGGCCGTGCCTGCCCACGACCACCACGTCGATGTCGTTCTCATCGGCGAACCGCGCCAGCGCGGCCGCGGGCGGGCCCGCCAGGATCTCGCACTCGGTCACCCGCCCGCCGGCCTCCTCCGCCACGGCACTGAGGCGTTCCTTGGCCGCCACGATCCTCCCCTGCCAGTCGAGTTCCGCCGCGTCGTAGTCCACGACCTGCGCGGCCACCAGCGTCTGCGTGTACGGCCCGAGCAGGCTGACCGCGAGTCCGAGCGCCGCCTCGGACTCCGGCGACCCGTCCACGCCGACCAGCACCCTCAGCCGGCCGGGGCCGCGGGGCCCCGCCTCGGTCCGCGCGACCGTCGTCGGCCGGCGCTGGACGCGCTCGCCGGCGACCAGGGCCAGAACGGGGCCGAAGACGACGCCCATGAGCAGCCAGCCCGGACCGCCGTGCCCCCGGCGGGCCAGCCACCAGGCGGCCAGGAGCCCGGCCGCGACCCATACGACGACGGCGATCAGCACAAACCAGAGGTCACCCATACAGACCCTTTTGCCGGATTCAGGCAGGTTTTGGGAAGATTGTGCCATCCAAGGTCAGATGATCCGGCGACGACACCCGCGGGAGCTTCGATGAGGCAGTGGCACGTACGCGACCTGATGACCGCCGACGTGGTCTCGGTGCGCGAGGACGCCCGGTACCGGGAGATCCTCGACGCACTGGACCGCAACCGCGTCAGCGCCCTCCCGGTCGTCGACGCGGAGGACCGGGTGGTCGGCGTGGTCTCCGAGGCCGACCTGCTGCGGGCCGAGGGAGACCCCGGGGACAGGCCGCGCTCCCTGCTCCCCCGGCTCCCGCGCCCCCCGCGCCCTCCGGACCGGACCGGGACCGCACGGGAGCTGATGACCGCGCCGGCGGTGACGGTCGGACCGGACGAGCCGGTGGCACAGGCCGCCAGACTGATCGAGGGCAGGGGAGTCAAACGGCTGCCGGTCGTCGACGGCGAGCGGCGACTGCTCGGCATCGTCTCGCGCCGCGACCTGATGCGGATGCACGTGCGCCCGGACGCCGACATCCGCGCGGACATCGTGGACGGGGTGCTCAAACACACACTGTGGATCGCCCCGTCCCAGGTGGACGTCCACGTCGGCGACGGCGTGGCCGAACTGCGCGGCCGGGTCGACCGGCGCACCACGGCCGCCTTCGCCGTGCGCCTGACCGAACAGGTCCCCGGCGTGATGAGGGTGGTGGACCACCTCACCTGGGACGAGGACGGCCCCACGCCGCCGGGGGTGGTCGTGCACCTTCCCTAGCCGGTGAGAGGCGGCGGACGGCGCGGCACCCTCGGCCCCGCACCGCCCGCCGCTCACACCAGCTGCCGCCGAAGCCGTTTGTCGACGGCGACCGCGAGGGAGGCGAGCAGCGCGACACCGAGGGTCCGCAGCCACGCCGTCCCGCTGATCGGGGCCGTGTGGAACAGCCGGTTCATGGCCGGCAGATACGTGATGGCGAGCTGGCCGGCCGTCTGGGCGAGCACTCCCCAGATGATCCACCGGTTGCCGAACACCCCGACGCTCCACATGGAGCGGGTGAGCGAACGGCAGCTGAACAGGTAGAACAACTCGACGGCGACCACCAGATTGACCGCGGCGGTACGCGCCTCGGCCAGGTCCGCGCCCTCCGCCCGTTCCCAGGTGAACAGCCACCAGGCCCCGCCGACGATCAGCGCGGAGACCAGCAGGACACGCAGGGCCAGCCCCGTCGTCAGCAGGGGCCTGCCGGGATCACGGGGCGGCCGCCGCATGATCCCCTCCTCCTTCGGCTCGAAGGCGAGCATCAGCCCGAGCGCGACGGCGGTGGTCATGTTGATCCACAGGATCTGGGTGGGCAGGACCGGCAGCGTGGCACCGGACACGATCGCCACCAGGACGAGCATCCCCTGGCCCAGGCTCGTCGGGAGCACCCACACGATGAACTTGACGAGGTTGTCGAAGACGCCGCGGCCCTCCTCGACCGCGGCCTCGATGGTGGCGAAGTCGTCGTCGGTGAGCACCATGTCGGCGGCGTCCTTGGCCACCTCGGTGCCACCCCGGCCCATGGCGACGCCGATGTTCGCCTGCCGCAGCGCCGGGGCGTCGTTGACCCCGTCCCCGGTCATGGCCACCACCTGGCCCCGTGCCTGGAGCGCCTCGACCAGCCGGAGCTTCTGTTCCGGGGACACCCGGGCGAACACCCGGGCCCGCTCCACCGCGTCCGGGTACTCCCCCGCAGGCAGCGCGTCCAGATCGGCCCCGGTGAGCACCTCCCCCTCGCGCCGCCCGGTCAGCAGGCCGATCCGGTCGGCGACGGCGGTGGCGGTGGCCGCGTGGTCGCCCGTGATCATCTTGACCCCGATCCCGGCCGTGCGGCACGCCCGCACCGCGTCGACCGCGGCGGCGCGGGGTGGGTCGAGCATGGCCTGCAACCCGGTGAGCACCATGGAGTCCGGCGGCGCCCCCTGCCCGAAGCCCTCCGGCTCCGCTCCCGCCAGCTCCGCGGTCGCCAGGACCCGCAGCCCCCGGCCGGCCAGCTCGCCGGCGGCGCGCAGGACCGCCTCGCGGTCCAGCGGCCGGACGGCGCCGTCCGCGCCCATCGAGGCCGAGCACAGCTCCACGACCTGTTCGACGGCCCCCTTGACCAGCAGGAGGTGGCCGCCCGCCGCCTCGTCCCGGTGCACAGTGGCCATGTACCGCCGCTCGGAGCTGAAGGGGACGGTGCCGACGCGGGGGAACGCCGAGGTGACGTCCGGCCCCAAGCCCCCCTTGGCCGCCGCGGTCAGCAGCGCGCCCTCGGTGGGGTCGCCCGTCAGGCTCCAGTGTCCCTCCCCGCCGGTCTCCGCGGCCCCGCCGGCGAGGACGGCGTCGTTGCACAGGGCCCCGGCCAGCAGACACCGGTACAGCGCCCGGTCCGACACCACGGGGACGGCGCCGCCGTCTCCGCGCCGGAACTCACCGTCCGGGACGTACCCCGAACCGCTCACGGAGAACTCGCCGTCCGGCGTCCACACCGCCCGCACCGTCATCTGGTTCTCGGTCAGCGTCCCCGTCTTGTCCGAGCAGATGACGGTGGTGCCGCCGAGCGTCTCCACCGCCGGCAGCCTGCGGATCACCGCCCTTCGGCGCGCCATCCGCGACACGCCGATGGCCAGAGTGATCGTGACCACCGCGGGCAGCCCTTCGGGAATGGCCCCGACCGCCAGGGCCACCGCCGCGGTGAACGTACCCGGCGCACCCTGCCCGCGGGCCAGGCCGATCACGAAGGTCACCGCCGCCAGCACCAGGATGACCACCGTCAGCGCCCTGCTGAACCTGGCGAGCTTCTCCGTCAGCGGCGTGGCCAGCACCTTCGCGGAGCCCACCAGGCGGTGGATCTCCCCCAGCTCCGTGCCGGCCCCGGTGGCCACCGCGACCCCCGCCCCGCGCCCGGCCGTCACCAGCGTGCCGGAGTGGAGCGTGTTGCGCCGGTCGGCGACCGGCGTCAGCGGATCCAGCAGCACCTCGTCCTTGGCGACGGGGACGGACTCGCCGGTCAGCGCCGACTCGTCCACCCGCAGCTCCACCGCCCGCAGCAGACGTACATCGGCCGGCACCTTGTCGCCGGCCTCCACCAGCACCAGGTCCCCGGGGACGAGATCCCCCGAGGGCACCGCGCGCTCACGCCCGTCCCGCACCACCCTGGCCGTGGTGCGCACCATCGACCGCAGGCTGTCCAGCGCGGCCTCGGCCTTCGACTCCTGCACGAAGCCGACGAACGCGTTGACCAGCACGACCGCGAAGATCACCGCGGAGTCCACGGACTCGCCCAGCGCGGCGGTGACCGCGCCCGCGGCGATCAGGATGTAGATCAGCGGATGGTGGAACTGGCGCAGGGCGCGCAGCAGCGGCCCGCCGCGCGCCGCGGCGGGAAGCGTGTTGGGTCCGAAGCGGTCCAGCCGCCGCGCCGCCTCGTCCCCCGCCAGACCCCGGTCGGGGTCGGTCTCCAGCAGCAGCACGACCTCGTGGACGGGCAGCCCGTGGTGGGCCTCCCCCGCGCGCAGGGCGGAGGCCGCGGGGGAATCCGGGCGGCGCGGCACCGTCTCAGCCCTTCCGGTCGGCCCCGGAGGCCCGGACCACGGCGACGGGGCAGTGCGCGTGGTGCAGGGCGGCCTGGCTGACCGAGCCCAGCAGCAGACCGGAGAAGCCGCCCCGGCCGCGTGCCCCGACCACCAGCAGCTGGGCGCTGCCGCTGGCCTCGATCAGCGCCTGGCGGGCACCCCCCTGGACCAGCTGCCGGTGCACGGTGACGTCGGGGTACTTCGCCTGCCAGCCCGACAGCGCCTCGGCCATCACCCGCTCCTCCTCGTCCCGGAGCATGTCCACGTCGTAGACCAGGGGCAGCGGCTCGGCGGGACCGCCGGAGACCGGACCGGTCCAGTTGTTCCAGGTGTGCAGCGCGACCAGGGCCGCGCCCCGCGCCGACGCCTCGGCGAACGCGAACCCGACGGCGGCCTCGCCGGAGGCCGAGCCGTCCACGCCCAGCAGCACGTGGCCCGTCGGGTCCGGCCTGCCGCGCACCACCAGGACCGGGCAGTGACTGTGCGCGGACAGGTGCACGGCGGTGGAGCCCAGCAGCAGACCGGTGAAACCGCCCAGACCACGGCTGCCGACCACGACCAGCGACGCGGCCTGCGAGCGGGCCTCCAGCACCGTCAGCGCCTCGCCGACGACGACCTCGCCCTCGACCTCGATTCCGGCCTCCGTCTCACGCGCGTGCTCGACCGCCTGCGCCACCAGCCGGTCGGCCATGTTGCGCAGCCCGCCCTCGGGCGGGCCCATCGGGGACGGTCCCAGCGGGACGTGCAGGACCGGCCACAGAAACGCGTGCACCACCCGCAGTTCCACACCGCGCAGCCGGGCCTCGTGTGCCGCGGCGGCCACCGCGTCCAGGCTCGACGGCGAGCCGTCCACTCCCACCACGACCGGTCCGTTCATCTTCTTCCCTCTTCCAGCTCCGTGCGGGAGCCGCGGCCGTGTCCATGCCGCTCGCTCCACTTCTCCGCACCGTGTTCCGTTGTGCACTGATCATTCTGATCTTCTCCCATGCTCCTCCATAGGGCCGCACGGCCGGGGAAACAGGGGCCACAGGTCCTTCGTTCCGCCCGGGAGCCGTTCGACGGCCGTCCGGCGGTCACCTGGCAACCGCTTGGCACATTTTTTTGTGAACAGTAGCCCCCGAGGCCATCCGTCCGTACGACGCGGGGGTGACCTGGAGCACATCCGCCGCGATACTGATCTTCTCGCCCCTTCCCGTCCGCCCGCCGTCCCTCTCCCGCCCCGGCGTCCGCCGTTCCCCCTCCGGAGGTAGTCATGAAGATGCTGATCAACGTGCCGGAGACGGTGGTGGCCGACGCCCTGCGCGGCATGGCCGCCGCCCATCCGGAGCTGACGGTCGACGTGGACAACCGGGTGGTGGTGCGCCGGGACGCGCCGGTCGCGGACAAGGTGGGGCTGGTCTCCGGCGGCGGGTCGGGGCACGAGCCGCTGCACGGCGGGTTCGTCGGCCCCGGGATGCTGGACGCCGCCTGTCCGGGCGAGGTGTTCACCTCCCCCGTCCCGGACCAGATGGCACGGGCGGCGGCCGCCGTGGACAGCGGCCGGGGTGTGCTGTTCGTGGTGAAGAACTACACCGGCGACGTGCTGAACTTCGACATGGCCGCCGAGCTGGCCGAGGACGAGGGCGTGCAGGTCGCCAGGGTGCTGGTCGACGACGACGTGGCGGTGGTCGACAGCACCTACACCGCCGGGCGGCGCGGCACCGGCGCCACGCTGTTCGTGGAGAAGCTGGCGGGCGCGGCGGCCGAGGCGGGAGCGCCGCTGGAGCGGGTGGAGGCGGTGGCCCGGCAGGTGGTGGAGTCCTCCCGCAGCTTCGGCGTCGCGCTGAGCGCCTGCACGACTCCGGCACGGGGCGTGCCCACCTTCGACCTGCCGCCCGGCGAGCTGGAGCTGGGCATCGGCATCCACGGGGAGCCGGGCCGCGAGCGGCGGGGGATGATGACCTCCGGCGAGATCGCGGACACGGCGGTGGACGCGGTGCTGGACGACCTGCGCCCGGACCGTCCCGTACTGGCGCTGGTCAACGGCATGGGCGGCACCCCGCTGCTGGAGCTGTACGGCTTCGCCGCCGAGGTCCACCGGGTGCTCGGCGAGCGCCGCGTGGCCGTGGCCCGCACCCTCGTCGGCAGCTACGTCACCTCGCTCGACATGGCGGGCTGCTCCGTCACCCTGTGCCAGGCGGACGAGGAGCTGCTGCGGCTGTGGGACGCGCCGGTGCGCACCCCCGCCCTGCGCTGGGGCGTGTGACCTTGGCCGGCCGGGCAGGGAAACGGAGGCGGCCACCGCAGGCGCCACCCGCAGACGGCCGCAGACAGCCCGTAGACAGCCCGCAGACAAGGAGACCGTGGTGACCGTCGCACTGGACGCCGAATTCTTCCGCCGATGGATGTCCGCGGTCTCGGCCGCCGTGGACCGGGAGGCGGACCGGCTGACCGAGCTGGACTCCGCCATCGGCGACGCCGACCACGGCGCCAACATGCGGCGCGGCCTGACCGCCGCGGTCGCCGCGCTGAGGGAGGAGGCCCCCTCCTCCCCCGGCGCGGTGCTCACTCTCGCCGGGCGCCGGCTGATCTCCACCGTCGGCGGTGCCTCGGGCCCGCTGTACGGGACACTGCTGCGCCGCGCGGGCAAGGCGCTGGGCGACCGGGAGAGCGTGGAACCGGAGCAGTTGCGGGAGGCGCTGCGCACCGGGGTGGAGGCGGTGGCGCAGCTGGGTTCCGCGGCGCGGGGCGACAAGACGATGCTGGACGCGCTGTATCCGGCCGTCGAGGCGATGGGCGGTTCGGGCGGCGACTTCGAGGCGGCGCGCAGGGCCGCCGAGGAGGGGGCCGCGGCCACCGTGCCGATGCGGGCGCGCAGGGGCCGGGCCAGTTATCTGGGCGAGCGCAGCGTCGGGCACCAGGACCCCGGCGCCACCTCCTCGGCGCTGTTCTTCGCCGCGCTCGCCGACACCGCGGGCACCGTCGCGACCGGGGAGCCGGCATGAGCGCGGCGAGCGGCCGGGTCGGCGTCGTACTGGTCTCGCACAGCAGGCAGGTGGCCGAGTCCGTCGCCCAGATGGCGCTCGGGCTGGCGGGCGGCGCCGACGTCCCCGTGGCGCCCGCCGGCGGCGCCGGGGACGGCGGGCTGGGCACCAGTTCGGAGCTGATCACCGAGGCGGCCCGCCGGGTCGACCGGGGCGCGGGGGTGGCGGTGCTGGCGGACCTGGGCAGCGCGGTGCTGACGGTGCGCACGCTTCTCGCGGAGGAGGACGAACTGCCCCCGGGCACACGTCTGGTGGACGCGCCCTTCGTCGAGGGCGCGGTCGCGGCCGTGGTCACCGCCTCCACCGGAGCGGACCTGGACGCGGTCGCGGCGGCCGCGACGGAGGCGTACGGCTACCGCAAGACCTGAACCGGTCCCGTACCGCCACCGCCCGGGGCGCGTATCAGCGTTCCGCGGCGGAGGCCGGCAGCCGGGCCCACACCGACCAGCCGCAGCCGTGTGCCTCCCGGATTCCCCATGCCTCGCTGACGGCCTCGACCAGCATCAGCCCCCTGCCGTGTTCCTCTCCCGGCGGGCGCGCCCGGGACGCGGAGCCGGCGGGCGGGCCCGGGCGGCGGCCGCGCACCTCCAGGCGCAGCGGCACCCCCTCCCCGGCCGCGGCGCCCCGCTCCTCCCGCAGTTCGCACACCACCGTGCCGCTGCCGGTGTGCACCACCGCGTTGGTGAACAGCTCCGAGACCACCAGGGCCGCCGTGTCGCGGCCCGCCTCGTCCGCGCCCCACCCGGCCAGCAGACCGCGCACGAGGCGGCGCGCCCTCGCCACCGACCCGGCGCGCGCCGGCAGGGCGAACTCCGCTCTGCGCGGCGGGGGCCGGTCTCCGGCTGTCACGGCCGGGCGGCCGGCCCCGCCCGGCGGGACGACCGGTTCCAGCGGTGGGGGGAGGAGGCGGTCGTGGAGCGTGCAGCACGCCCTGGACCGCGTCGAGGTGAACCGTGTCACACCGCCACTATGCTCATCGCGCGGGACAGTTGGCAAGGGCCACTGTGAAGAATGCAGAGTTGCCGGTACAGGGTGTTCGCTCCGTCAGCTCCGTGGCACACTGCGGGACATGGCCAGGACATCCGGAGGAGCAGGCGATGAGTGAGCCCCGGTCCGCACCGACCGTGGGCCAGCTCGTGCTGGGCAGGCGGCTCCAGGACCTGCGCGAGAAGGCGGGACTGAGGCGCGAGGAGGCCGCGAAGGTCCTCCATGTCGCCTCCGCCACCATCCGCAGGATGGAGACGGCCGAGGTCGCGCTGAAGATCCCCTACGTCCGTCTGCTGCTGGAGGCCTACGGGGTCGCCGGCCGCGACGCCGAGACCTTCGTCGCGCTGGCCGAGGAGGCCAACAGGCCCGGCTGGTGGCAGCGGTTCCGCGATGTGCTGCCGGACTGGTTCAGCGTCCACGTCAGCCTGGAGAGTTCCGCCCGGGTGATCCGGGCCTACGAGCCGCATGTCGTCCCGGGCCTGCTTCAGACCGAGGAGTACGCCCGGCACATCCTGCGCAAGGGCGCGGTCGGCCGGGCCGTCAAGGGCGAGGTGGAACGGCACGTGGCACTGCGCATGGAGCGCCAGCGCCTGCTCACCCGCGCGGACGCCCCGCGTCTGTGGGTCCTGGTGGAGGAGACGGCGCTGCGCCGTCCCGTCGGGCCGCCGCAGGTCATGCGGGCCCAGGCCGACCGGCTGCTGGAGGAGGCGGAGCGGCCGAACGTCACCCTGCAGATCACCGAGTTCTCCTCCGGTTTCCATCCGGGCACCTACGGGCCGTTCGTCCTGTTCCGCTTCGGGCTCCCCGAGCTCCCGGACATGGTCTACGTGGAGTACCTCACCGGCGCCGTCTACCTGGACGAGCGCACCGAGGTCGCCTCCCACCTCGAACTCCTGGACCGCATGTCGGCCCAGGCGGCAACGGCGCGACGTACGAAGGAGATCCTCCGGGATTTCCGCAGGGAGCTCTGAGATGGACCGCATATACAACGGCATGCGCGCCAGCGACCTCGGCACCGAGGGCTGGCACAGGCCGTGGAGCGGCGGCAACGGCGGCAACTGCCTGGAGGCGAGGAGGCTGCCGGACGGCCGGGTCGCCATCCGCCAGTCCACCGATCCGGACGGTCCCGCGCTGATCTACACCCCCGGTGAGATCGGCGCCTTCGTCCAGGGCGCCAAGGCGGGAGAGGCGGACTTCCTCCTCTCCTGAACCCGCGGGCCCCCGGCCGGCCGGCTCCAGGCCCGCCCGCCGTCCGGGGGCCCGCACACCCGGTCCGCCCGGCCCGCCCGATCCACCCGCCCACTCACCCAGACGTAAGGACACACCACATGGCCGACGACATGAGCTGGACACGGAGCCGGTCGGCCCGGGAGCCGGTCGAGATAGACACCTCCGTCCCCAGCATCGCCCGCGTCTACGACGCCATCCTCGGGGGCAAGGACAACTACCCGGTGGACCAGGAGATCGCCGAGCAGGTCGCCCGGGCCTTCCCCGACGGGGGCGAGGGCGCCCGCACCAACCGCAGACTGCTGGTGCGGGCGGTGCGCCACATGGCCCGCCAGGGCATCGACCAGTTCCTGGACATCGGCTCCGGCCTTCCCACCGCGCAGAACACCCACCAGGTGGCCCAGGAGGTCAACCCCGGGGCGAAGGTCGTCTACGTCGACAACGACCCCATCGTCCTCGCCCACGGCCGCGCGTTACTGGAGGACGACGACCGCACCGTCGTCGCCACCGCCGACATACGCGAGCCCGATGTCCTGCTCGGCCACCCCGACGTGACCGGCATGCTGGATCCGGACCGCCCGGTGGGGCTGATCCTCAACGCCGTGGTCCACCACCTCCTCGACGAGGAGGACCCCGACGGACTGGTGGAGACCTACAAGCGGTGGCTGGGGCCGGGCGGCTACCTGCTGCTCACCCACTTCTGCTCCTCGACCCCCGAGTCCCGCGGTCTGGAGTCGGTGCTGCGGCAGGCCCTGGGCCGGGGTCAGTTGCGGAGCATGGCGCGCATCGCCGCCTTCTTCGAGGGTCTGGAGATGGTCGAGCCCGGCGTGGTCTATCTGCCGTACTGGCAGCCCGACGAGCCGGTGAAGGCCCCGCTGGACATCGCCGGCCTGCTGGTGGCCGGCGGCCTGGGCCGCAAGCCGGGCCGGTAGCCGCCGGCCTCACCGCTGTTCCGGTCCCGCGTCCGTACGGTGCGCCGAGGCGTACGGACGCGCGCCGCGGGCCCCGCCGCTTCCCCCCCACGAGCGGCGGGGCCCGCGTATGCCCGCCCCCAGTGCTTGGCACACTTTTCCGAGACCCCTCGTGGCGCCGCCCCGGTCCGTGCGGGAATGCCCGGGGCGGATGAGTACGGCTACTCAGGCGCGGCCGGGTGCGCCCGGCGAGGATGGGTCCGCCGCCCTTGCCCACGTCCGGCGTCGAGCGTCCGGTGTCCGGCGGACGCACCGACAACCGCGCAGGAGTATCCAGAGGAGCCCGCCGTGCTCAGCACCGTCGCCCGTACCGTCGTCCCCGCTCTCGGCCGCCTGCGGGTCACCTCCGACCCCGGCGCCGAGCTCGCGCCCGGAAGCATCGTCGCCGCCAACCACACTTCCCTGGTCGACCCCGGCGTGGTCCTGGCCGCCCTGCACCGCCTGGACACCCGGCCCGTGGTGCTGGCCACCGCCGGGCTGTGGCGGATACCGGGTCTGCGCCAGGCCCTCGTCCGCGACGGGCACGTGCCGGTGCACCGGGGCACCGAGCGGGCCGCCGCCTCGCTGGAGGGCGCCGCCGACGCGCTCGCGGCGGGCCGGATCGTGCTCATCTACGGCGAGGGCGGTCTGCCGCGCCGCGCGGACTCCGGCGAGGCCGAGCCCGGCCCGTTCCGCAGCGGGCTGGCCCGGCTGGCGCTGGCCACCGGCGCCCCGGTGGTGCCTCTCGGACAGGCCGGCTCGCGCCGGATCAGCTCCGGGTCCACCGCCAAGCAGGTCGCCGGGTTCGTCACCGCCCCGCTGCGCCGCCCCGGCGTGCACGTCCACGTCGGCGAGCCGGTCCGGCTGTCGGGCGACGTGGTCACGGCCACCGCCCGCGCCCGCCGGGCGGTCGTCGCCGCCTGGCGGGTCGCGGCGGAGCGGGCCGGCCACCCCGTCCGCTCCCGCGGGGACTTCTCGGCGACCGCCTGAACCACTCCGCCCGCCTCAGCGGGGACGGGGCCCGGCCAGTTCGTCCGGCAGTCCCGGCCCGGGCCGGGGGATCTCGCCGTAGTCCTCGTCGTCCCCGTCGACGCGCAGCCGGTTGACCACCGCCTCCACCGCGGCCGGCAGCCGGGGGTGCCGGCCGCGGTGGCACTGGCTGAGCAGGTCCCGGCGGATGGCGTCCGGCAGCAGGAATCCGTGCGGGCCGGGCATGCCGGCCGTGCTCCGGGAAGCGCGGACGGCGGTACGGGCGCTCCCCAGCAGGGCGGCCTGCCGGCGCCAGTAGTCGGCGTCGCGGAACTCCCCCAGGCGCCGGTGGTGGAGGCAGAGGCAGAAGGCCGCGGTGCGGCTGCCTCCTCCGGCCGCGAACTGCCACCAGAACTGGGCCGCGTCCCGGTGGCCGACCAGATGGAGCAGGCAGGCGAAGACCAGCGCGCCCTCGGGCTCGGTGCGCCGGTGGTCGACCAGCCGCGCCAGGCTCCCGGCCGCCCCGGGCGAACCCACCACCAGGGAAATGGCCAGATCCAGGTCGTGGGCGGCCTGTTCGTGGACGGTGCGATAGCGCCATCCGGTGTCCGGGTTCGCCGGCGGCCGCGCGGAGGGCGGGCCGGCGGCGACGGCACGGGCGATGCGCTCCCGCGCGGCGGCCGGGTCGTAGTCGTCGTACTCGCCACCGAGGACCTCCGCTCCCTCCAGCAGCGCGTCGATCCTGCGGTGCTCCCCGGTGCCGCGCACGTTACCGCTCCCCCGTCCCGTGGTCCCTTTTCCGGCCCAGTCCGGCCGCCAGTTTCCGCTTGGCGTGCCGCATCTGCGCGCGTACGGCGACCGTACCGCAGCCCAGGTACTCGGCCACGTCCTCCTCCGGGCATCCCAGTACATAGCGCAGGACGACGATGTCGTGCTGCCGTTCGGGCAGTTCGGCGATGGCCGTGTACAGGCACAGCCCGTTCTCCAGGGCGGTGAAACCGTCCGCCGCGCCCGGTCCGTCCGGTCCGTCCGCCTCGTCCAGCAGTTCGTCCAGCAGCCGGCCGCGGCAGGCTGCCTCGAAGGCCGCGGTCTCCGCCAGGGCCGGGGACCGGCCGCCGCGGTCCAGCCACTCCCGGATCCGCTCCTTGAGCACCGTCCAGGCGTGGGCCGGGACGGATTCCTGTTCCAGTACGTGGTTCCAGTCGCTCAGCAGCTGGGCGCAGGCGGCCTCCACCACAGCCTCCGCACCGGTACGGCTGCCCACCTGGGTGCGGGCGTACCTCAGCCACATCCGGTGGTGGTACTCGTGGAAGGCGTCGAAGGTCAGGGTCATCCGCCGGTGGGGGGCGGGGCGTTGTGGGGGGTTGGCGTCCACGTCGACGGGGACGTTGTCAGGGGTGTTCACCGCGTGTCTTCCCGGCTCCGTGTGGGTGCTCGTCGGGTCGTCGGTCGCGGGCGTCCCGCCCCGCGGGCGCCCGGGCACTCCCCGGTGGAGGCGACCGCCGGCGCGAGGGGACGGGACCTCGCCCGCCAAGCCAATCGGATCGTGGGCATCGTCGGACAGTGGTTTTCCCAAAAAATGAGCCCAGCGTAATAGTGTGATTACCGCCGTGCTGGGTGGAGGGGACGGTACAGTACACCGCCTTCCCCAACCACCCCGCCCGGCAAGCCCGTTGGGGGATCCGACAGTGAACCGGCGAGTGCTCGCGAAAGGTGTGATCAAGGTGTCCCAGACGGTCGGCGGCACCACCGGCGGCGCGGACGACAACGCGGTCGACCTGGAACTGGACCGGGCGCACTCCGCCCGCATGTACGACTACTACCTCGGCGGCCACACCAACTTCCCCGCCGACCGCGAGGCCGCCGGGCGGGCCATGGCGATCTTCCCCTCCGTCCTGGTCGCCGCCCGCGCCAACCGGGAGTTCATGCACCGGGCCACCCGTTTCCTGGCCACCATCGGCATGCGCCAGTTCCTCGACGTGGGCACCGGCATACCCACCTCCCCCAACCTGCACGAGGTGGCCCAGGACGTGGCGCCCGAGTCGCGGGTGGTCTACGCCGACAACGACCCCATCGTCCTCGCCCACGCCCAGGCCCTGCTGCGCAGCCACCCCGCGGGACGCACCGCCTACGTCCAGGCCGACGCCACCGACCCGGCCGCCCTGCTGACCGCACCCGAGGTGCAGCAGGCCCTCGACCTGGGCGAGCCGGTGGCGCTCAGCCTCAACGCCCTGCTGCACTTCGTGCCGGGCGAGCACCGGGCGCACGAGATCGTCGAGTACTTCAAGGACGCGCTGCCGTCCGGCAGCACCCTTGCCATCAGCCATGTCACCCCCGACTTCGACCCGGAGGGCATCGCCCGCCTGACCGAGGCCTACCGCGCCTCGGGGACCCCCGGACAGGCCCGCACCAGGGAGGAGTTCGCCCGGTTCTTCAGCGGCTGGGAGCTGTTCGAGCCGGGGATCACCACCTCCCACCGCTGGCGCCCCGACCCCGGCCAGACCTTCGGCGAGGTCAGCGATGCCGAAGCGGCCTGCTACGCCGCGGTCGCCCGCAAGCCCTGAGCCCGGGCCGCCCGGACCCCTGGGCCGTGGACGGCGTTCCCCTCCTGTGCGGCGCAACCTCCCCTGATACCGTTCCGGTTCCGGTTTCCCGGGAGGGGGCTCGTGCCCGATAATTCGACGGCCGGCGCGGGACACGCCGGGCCCGGTGAGTCCGGCGAGGAAAAACGCTCCGCGCTCACTCCGTTCTCCGAATCGCCCGGCCGAATTCATCTTTTCCCGCCCTCCAGCCCTCCCGGCCGCGGTGGGTTCCGGCGGAAATCGGAGAGCGTGTCGAAGGTGTGCTCCGATGATTTCGGCCGCCGGCGGGCGCTCGCCCGCACCGCGAGGCGGGCGGGCCGCCGCAACGCCCCTCGGCACGGCGCACCCCCGGCGGCCCGCTCTGGTGAGGGGGCCGCCGGGGGTGCGCGGATCGCCCGCGCATCGGCCGGCGGAACCGGTCCGAAGGGCGCGCCGTACCACGCCGGCCGGCCGATGCGGCGACAGGTCGGTCAACGACCACCGCACGTCCGGAAGACCCGTGCCGGGTCAGGCGTGTACGTGGCGGCGGTTGCCGCGACCGGTCACGGCCCGGTAGACGGCCAGAACGATGACCGAGCCGATGATGGCGGCGATCCAGGTCGAGAGATCGAAGAATCCGTCGATCGAGTCGACGCCGAATATCACCTTGCCCAGGAAACCGCCGAGAAGGCCGCCCACGATACCGATCAGCATCGTGACGAGGATGCCGCCCGGGTCCTTGCCCGGCATGAGGGCTTTGGCGATCGCTCCGGCGAGCAGACCGATGAGAATCCACGCGATGATGCCCATGTCTGGGTACCTCCTTGTCGTCTTCACAGAACCGCATTGCCATGAACTCGCCAGCCAAACAAGGGAGTTTCCAGAGCATCTCGAAAAGGCGCGCGGAACAGGGGGTTTCCCTCGAACCCCGGCCTCGCCCGCGTCCGGACACACCGAACGAGGCGGGGCGGGGATGTGCCTCCCCTGCCCCGCCCCGTCCGTCCCGGTCGTCAGACCGCCTGCCGCACCTCCAGCGTGTCCGGAGCGGCCGGCCCGGTGCCTTCGCCGTCCGGTTCCAAAGGCGCGGTGTGCCGCCTGGGGATGGCGAAGGCCACCAGGCCGCCGAGCGCGGCGACCGCGGCCCCGATCCACAGTGCGGGCCGCACGCCGTCCACGAAGTCCTGCGGGGAGAGGTAGCCGCCGTGGGCCGCGAAGACCGTGCCCAGGACGGCCACGCCCAGGGCGCCGCCGATCTCCCGGGCGGTGCTGTTGGCGCCGGAGGCCTTGCCGTGCTCCGTCTTGCGCACGGAGGAGAGCACCACCGTGGCGGCGGGAGCGAAGGTCAGTCCCATGCCGATGCCGGCGAGGGCCATCGGCGCCATCAGGTGGGAGTAGGGGGTGTCGGTGGTCGCCACAAGATTGATCCAGACCAGACCGCCCGCCTGGAGCAGCAGGCCCAGGCCCATGAGCCGTCCGCCGCCCACCCGTTCGGTGAGCATGCCCGCCAGCGGTGCCACGAACATCGGCATCAGGGTCCAGGACAGGGTGAGCACACCGGCGTGCAGCGGGGTGCGCGGGGGCGCGATCTGCAGATACTGCGCCAGCAGGAAGATGGAGCCGAAGACCCCGAAGTACATGGCGGCGGAGACGAGGTTGGTGAGGGTGAAGGCACGGACCCGGTAGAAGCGCAGCGGCAGCAGCGGGGCCTTGGTGCGCCGCTCCCAGAGGGTGAACAGCGCGAGCAGCACCACGCCGCCGGCCAGGGCGAGCAGCACCCGGCCGTCGCTCCAGCCGCGGGTCTCCCCGTTGACGATGCCCCAGACCAGGGCGAGCAGACCGGCGGTGACCAGCAGCATGCCCTCGATGTCGATGCGGGCCCGCTCGCCGCGGCTCTCCTTGAGGACGAGCAGCGCCAGCGGCACCGCGACCAGCCCGACCGGCACGTTGATCCAGAAGATCCACTGCCAGTCGAGGCCTTCCACGACCGCGCCGCCCACCACGGGCCCGAGCGCCACGGCGGTGCCGCTGACCGCGCTCCACAGGCCCACGGCCAGGCCGCGCAGCCGGTCCGGTACCGCGGCGGACAGCAGGGTCAGCGACAGGGGCATGACCGCGGCGGCGCCCAGTCCCTGAAGGGCGCGGAAGGCGATGAGCTGGCCGCTGGTCTCGGAGAGGCCGCAGCCGACGGAGGCCAGCGTGAAGACGACGATACCCAGGACGAAGAACCGGCGGCGGCCGTAGCGGTCGCCCAGACCCGCGCAGACCAGCAGGAAGCAGGCGAAGCCCAGGGTGTAGGCGTTGACGAACCACTGCAGGTCCTGGGTGCTGGCCGAGAGGTCCTGCTGGAGGGTCCGCAGCGCGGTGGACACCACCAGGTTGTCCAGGGCGGTCATGAACATCGGCAGGGAGCAGGCGACGATCGCCGGCCACAGCGGCGTACGCCTGGCGGTCGGTGCGGGTGGTGCGGCGGTGGGCATGGTGTTCTCCCGTCGGGGTGGTCGGCGGCGGTGCGGACGGGTCAGGCCTGCCGGGCCCGTTCCTCCGCCAGTCGGGCGCGGGCGTCCTCCCAGGAGACGGGAAGCCGCTCGGCGGGGACGGTCCAGAAGACGAACTGGGACTCGCGCATGGTGGGCCGCAGCCGCTTCATGATCGAGTTGTGCGGTTCGGCCTTGGCGTAGGCGTACACCGCCTCCTTGCTCTCCCAGGCCGAGAGGGTCCAGAAGACGCCGCGGCCGAGCTGGGCGATGAGCGAGGCCCCGAAGGCCCCCGGCGACCGGCGGGCCTGGCGCCACGACACCAGGGAGAGCCAGAAGAAACGGGGGACGTGCCGCAGGGAGCGGACCTCCAGCCGGGAGGCCATGACGACGGCTTCGGCGGTGGGGTCGGCGGGGTTGATCTCGGTCCAGGGAAGCTTCGGCATGGCGCGGGGTCCTTGACTCGCGGGCAGGGCGCGCGGGCGTCACCTGCGGTGAGGCTAATAGTGGCACTATCCACTATCGATAGTGGCACGTTACACTTGCCGTGTCCATATGCGGTACATGCCGCACCCGCCGCGGAATCGAGGAACCCCGTGAGGATGTCCGAGCTGAGCCGCCGCAGCGGCGTCCCCGTTCCGACGATCAAGTTCTATCTGCGGGAAGGGCTGCTGCGGCCCGGCCGGGCGACCGCCAGCAACCAGGCCGAGTACGAGGAGGAGCATCTGCGCCGGCTGCGGCTGGTCAGAGCGCTCATCACGCTCGGAGGCCTCTCGGTGGCCGCTACCAGGGAGGTCCTGGAAGCGGTCGGCGAGCCGCTCGGCCGGTACGAGACCCTCGGCGTGACGCACTACGCCCTGCGGTCGCCGGTGGCCGCGGCGCCGGAGGGGGAGGGCGCGGACGGCAGCGCGGCCGAGGTGGAACGGCTCCTCGAGCGGATGGGCTGGACCGTCACCGAGCAGTCGCCGCTGCGCGGGGCGCTGGCCGCCGGGCTGCGGGCGCTGCGCGATGTCGGTGCCGGCTACGGCGCCGAGGAGCTGGTGCCGTACGCCGAACTGGCCGCCGCCACCGCCCGGCTGGACCTGGACCAGCTCGCCGGGATCGAGGACCGGATCGACATCGCCGAACGGGCCCTGGTGCTGACCGTCCTGATGGAGCCGGTCCTGGCCACCCTGCGCCGGATGGCGCAGGAGAACGAGGCCGCGCTGCGGTACGCCGGCGACGGCGGCGGCGCCGGCGGGTGAGTCACCGGTCGGCACCGGCCACCACCGCGCGCGGGTCGAGGTACCGCGGCCGGGGAAGGGTCCACGGGATCTCCCCGGCACCGTCCCGCCGCACCGCCACCGCCAGCCGGTACCCGCCGGGCACCGAAAGCAGGGCGAAGCGCCAGCGCGGAACGTCCCCCGGCGGCACCGACGGGTCCTCGAGCACGATCCGGCCGTGCTCGTCCGGGCCGAGCCGGAACCCGTCGAAGCGGTGCTGGAACCCCCTGCCCAGAGCCTTGGTGTACGCCTCCTTCAGCACCCACAGGTCGGTGAACGCCCGCGCCCGCCGTACCGGGTCCAGCCCGGCCAGCGACTCCCGCTCCGCGGGGGCCAGCCACCGCTGCCCGTACCGGACCGCCGGCCCGGCCGCCTCCGCCCGCTCCACGTCCAGCCCGCACGGCCCCTCCCGGCTCACCAGGAAGCCGACGAGACCTTGGGTGTGGGAGACGCTGAACCGCACCCCCCACGGGTTGGGGTCCAGCTCCGGCCGGCCCAGCCCGCCGCGGACGAACCTCAGCGCCGCCGGGGGCCGGTCCAGCAGTTCCCCCAGCACCGTGCGGCACAGCAGCCGCGCGCCCAGGAAGCGGCGCCGCCCGTCCGGCGGGCGGAGCCGCTCCAGCCGGGACCGCTCGTCGGCGGAGAGCAGCCCGGCGGCGTATCGCGCCACCTCCGCCTCCACCGACTCCTCGGCCAGCAGCCACAGCTGGGCCCCGGGCAACGCGGTCATCCGGACACCGGCGCGGAGGCCCGGACGGGAACGGGCCGGGCGGAGAAGAGCCGGGGCGCGGTGTGCAGGGCGCGCAGCACCTCCATCACCCGGTCCACGACCTCCGGGTCGGTCACCGTCTCGGTGGGGTGAAGCAGACGCCACACCCTCTCCAGGGAGAGCAGCAGAACCGCGCCGTCGGGGAAGCCCTCCCCGAACACCCGGGCCGATCCGACGGCCTGTTGCACCGAGGCGGCGGCCGCGTGCAGGGCGCAGTAGCGCTCGGCCAGCCGGAACAGCTCGGCCGAGGCCCCGTACCCGCGGCCCTGGGTCCGCTTCAGCAGGTCCAGTTCGGCCCGCAGCCGGGCGAACTCCCCCGACAGCCGCACCGCCAGGTCCGCCGCGCGGCCCAGCCACTCCCGCTGGCGCTCGTCGCCGTGCCGGGCCGCCATGGCCCGCAGCCGCTCCACGGCCACCGGCAGCGAGACCACCGTGTCGTCGCGGCCGCGGCTGACCAGCAGCTGCCGGTGCGGCTCCCAGACCGGCAGCGGCGCGTCCGCGTCGTACACTCCGGACGCGCGCTCCGCGGCCTCGGCGCGGGTCGCGTCGTCCGACGAGACCGCCGCCTTCAGCAGGCCGTCGAGCTGGGCGCCGACGCTCTTGAGGTTCACCACCGTGTTGCCGTCGACGAAGTGCACCGCGAGCAGGTCGCGCAGCATCTTCTGGTAGACGCCGTAGTGCGGGTGGTCGCGCAGGTACTGGCGGGCGCCCAGCACCACCGAAAGCTGCGCCATCGTGCGGTCCAGCAGCGTGGGCACGAAGTACTTCACCACCGAGGAGAAGACGCTGGCCTGCTCCGGGATCACCTGCAGGGAGCGCACCGCCGCGGTGGAGACCGCGTCGGCCAGCATCAGATCGGCGAACGCCTCGGCGAGCTGGCGCCGCGAGTAGGGGATGTCGGCGACCTTCCGGCCGAAGATCGAGCGCTGCTCGGCGAAGTCCAGGGTCACCCGCAGTGCGGTGTCCACCGCGCCCAGCGCGATCGCGCAGATCACCGTGCGGGCCACCTGGGCTCCCTGAAGGGCCAGTTCGAGCCCCTGCCCCTCGGCTCCGACGCGGCACTCCTCGGGAACGAACACCCCCTCCAGCCGGATGCCGCTCATGTCGATGGCCCTCAGCCCGTGGAGGCGCTCGGCGGGCAGCGGCATCACCGAACCGGCCGGGCAGCGCCGCTTGTCCACCGCGAAGACCGACCACCCGCCCGGTCCGCCCCGCGGGTCGGTGCGTGCCTGGACGCTGACCACGTCGGCCACCGTGGCGTTGCCGATCAGCCACTTCTCTCCGGTCAGGACATAACCGCCGGGGACCTTCTCTGCGCGCATCTCGTTGGCGAGGATGTCGCTGCCGTGCTCGCGTTCGGTCAGCCCCCAGGCCATCCGCCCACCGTGGTTGATCGCGTCGACGGCGGCGCGGCCCTGCTCGTCGGTGGCGGCGATCCAGGTCGGCATGAAAGCCACGTTGGTGATCATCAGCGCGGTGGCGGTGGTCGGGTCCCGGCGGGCCACCAGCCGCACGAGCTGGAAGCCCACCTCCACGTCGCCGGCCCGCCCGCCCCACCGCTCGGGCAGGCAGTAGTGGTGCAGGCCCCAGTCCTGCAGCAGGCTCACCATCTGGTGGGGATACTGCTCCCGCTCGTCGTGCTCCAGGATCCGGGCGAACGGCATCCGCGAGCGGTCGTCGTGCGGATCGCCCAGATAGTCCTCCAACTCCCCGGCCAGTGAGGTCAGTTTGCTCGCGTTCATACCACTGTTCCTTCCAGGGGACGGGTCATGCGGGCGCTCCCGGCGCCGGCGCGGACGCCGGCCCGCCGTGTGCCAGGGGCAGGGCGGCGGCGGAGAACAGCCGGTCGGCCTCGTGCAGCGGCAGCACGGTGGCCAGGACCGCCTCCGCGTCCTCCTCCGGCAGCGCAGAGGAGCGGCCGACGGCCCGGGCCGTCAGCACCGTCAGGGCGGCCGTGAGCCAGCCGGGGTCGCCCTCGGGCGCGTCGTGCAACCGGTGGTCGCGGTTGTGCCACCACAGCAGCAGGCAGCTCGTGGCGGCGTGCACCCAGCACAGCCGCGCGGCCAGGTCCTGGTCGCGCAGCGGGTCGGCGCCCCGGCGGGCGCGCAGGGCGTGCCCGAGCCAGGAGGCGGCCCGCTCCAGCCGGGTGACGGCCCGCGCCGCTCGCGGTTCGCCCGCCTTCTCCAGCACCTCCCTGGCCCCGGCGGCCACCGCCGGCACCGCGTCCAGGACCGGGTCCGGACCGCGGTCGGACAGCTCCAGACGGTCCAGGCGCGGTTCGGGCAGCGACTCGGACAGCGCGCACGTCCGGGCCAGGGCGCCGGGGAGCGCGTCCGCCCCGCCGGGGTCCGCGCCCGTCGCGGGCGGTGCGGCGGCCAGCCGGGCGAAGTGGGCGGCCACCAGGCGCAGATTGGCGGTGGGGCTGGTGTCGATGTGGCGGACGACGGCGTTGTCCCTGCGCAGCGTGTCGAAGGCCGCGTACGGCCCGTCGCGCAGCACCCCGCGGCTGCCGAGCACGTCCGCGCAGCGCGCCAGCGCCTCCTCGCAGGTGTCGGTGAGGACCTTCTTCGCCACACTCGACCACAGGCTCTGGGCGGCGGGCAGGGTGTGCAGACCGCGGGCGGTGGTCAGCGCCACCGCGTCCGCGGCCAGCAGCAGGGCCGCGGCGGTGGCCAGTTCGCGCCGGACGCCCGGGTGTGCCAGCGCCGCGCGGCCGGCCGCGACGTGGGCGGTGGCGAAGTCCAGCGCCAGGCGCAGGCCGGTGTCGGCGCATCCCAGGTTGGCCGCCGTGCTCATGGTGCGGACCACCTGCATGGCCTTCATCGCGGTCTCCAGCCCCCGGCCCACCCCGCCGACCAGCGCCTCGCGCGGCACGGTGAGACCGTCGAAGCGGAAACCAGCCAGGTCGGCGCCGCGCATGCCCGTCGGACGGCGGGTACCGCGGCGGGCCGCGGCGGCCTGTTCCCCGTCCAGCAGCAGCGCGGAGAAGGCGGCCGGGCCGCGTCCGCCGGTGCGGGCCACCACCAGCAGCCCGTCGCACCTTCCGCCGAGCCCGACCAGCCACTTCTCACCGGTGAGCGCCCAGCCACCGGGGACTTCCTCGGCCCGTGTGTCGTTGGCGAGCAGGTCGCTGCCGTGGTCGGCCTCGGAGAGCGCGAAGCCGAGCGAGCCGCCCTCGCGCAGCAGCCCCACGACGTGCTCGCGCTGCCGCCGGGAGCCGGCGATCAGCACACAGGTGGCCGCGGTGATGCCGAACATGGTGGCGGGCATGACCGCCGCGTCCCGGCGGGCGGCGGCCCTCACCAGCATCAGCGTGGCGTCCAGCGCCTCCAGGGTGCCGCCGAGGGCGGCCGGGACGAACGCGGTGCGCAGTCTCGGCCCGGCCTGCGCGGCCAGGACCTGCGGACGGGCCTCGGTGGCGTCCCGGCCGGCCGCGGCGGCGAACCCGGAGGGGTTGCGCGCCTCGCGCGGGTCGCCCAGTTCCCGTTCCAGGGCGGTGGCGGCGGCGTACCGCGGCCACCGTTCCGTGTCAGCCGTCATCGCCGGTCCCCTTCCACCGCCGGTGCGGGCCGGTACTCGGCGCAGGAGCGCGGCAGCCGCACCCCGGCGAGGGCCAGCTGGTGCACCCGGGCGGTGTAGGCGGCACCGCGCAGCAGGTGCCCGGCGACATCGGCCGCCCGCCGGTTCTCCGGGGCCGCCAGGTAGGTGCCGCGCGCCCACGAGTTGAAGGCACCCATGGCCGGGCCGCACCACACCTGGAAATCGGCGGTGCGGTCCGCGTCGCCGGTCACCGCCCAGCGCGAGGCCATCCCCAGGTACCAGCGGAAGAGCAACGCCATCCGGCGGCGCGGGACGGCCGCCGCGCGCCGCAGCTGGTCGGGGTCGCGGCGGGCGAAGTACGCCTCGACCTCCTGCCAGACCTCCCCCACCGGGCGGCGGAAGACCTGCTTCTCCAGGCGGCGCAGCTCCTCCTGGGGAAGCGCCTCGATGCCGTCGTAACGCTGGTACAGCTCGTACAGGCGCTTGGCCCGCATCGGGAACAGGGTGCCCTTCTTCAGCACCTGGAGCTCCACCCCGAGTTCGAACATGTCGGCGGCGGGGGCCATCTCGCAGTCGGCCATCCCCGCCTCGGCCAGCAGCCGCCGGGCGGGCTCGGAGGTGCCGGACTCCAGGCACGACTGGTGCACCGATCCCACCACCACGTAGTCGGCCCCCATGGCGTAGGCGGCGGCCGCCGCGTGGGGGGTGCCGATGCCTCCGCCCGCGCCGAGCCCCACCGGTACCGGGTAGCGCATCTCGCGCTGGACGGCGTCGCGCGTCTCCAGCAGCGCCGGGAAGAGCGCGGTGAGCGGGCGCCGGTCGGTGTGGCCGCCGGAGTCCGCCTCGGCGGTGATGTCGTCGGCCAGCGGCACGTACCGCGCCAGCTCGGCCTGTTCGGCGGTGATCAGTCCGCGGGCCAGCAGGTCGGCGGTGATCGCCTGCGGGGCGGGGCGCATGAACTTCTCGGCCACCTCCGGGCGCGAGACCTTTGCGATGAGCCGGTTGGCGGCCACCACCCGGCCGTCGCGGCCCCGGTGCAGCCCGGCCACCCGGTAGCGCACCACGTGCGGGGTGAGGTCCAGGTAGGCCGAGGCCTCGACGCACCGCACCCCGTGCCTGAGCAGCAGCTCCACCCCGTCGCGTTCCAGGGCGTCCTCGCTGGGGCTGTGGATGAGGTTGACCGCCCAGGGCAGGCCCGGGAGTTCGGCCGCGAAGCGGCGCAGCGCGCGGTCGATGCGCCCGGGCAGCAGGCCGGCCGCTCCGAAGGAGCCCAGGCAGCCGGCGCGGGCCAGGGCGATCACCAGTTCCTCGGAGGCTATGCCGCCCGCCATGGCGCCGCCCATGTAGGCCAGGCGGACGCCGTGGCGCTCGCGGAAGGCGCGGGATCCCAGGCGCTCGGGCGGCAGCGGGCCGAGCGCGGCCAGGACCCGGGTGCCGGGGCCGGGCCGGGCGGTGGTGGCGCCGGGGCCGCGGTCGGTGTCGACGATGTAGCAGGGCTCCTCCAGCCGTCCCAGGACGTACTGGATGCCGGCCGGGTCGGTGCGTGGCGCCTGGGGCGCGGGGTGGGCCCGGTGGCGGGCCCCGCCCGTCGTGGGGGTGGTCATGCTCCGGTCTCCTTCTCCGTGTCGTTCTCCGCCTCGGCCCGTTCCGCCCGCGCGGCGGGAACGACCTCCACGGCCACGTCGGTGAGTTCGTAGATGCGCAGACCCGGCTTCCAGACGGCGGCGTCGGCGATGACGACGAGGCGGCCGTCGTCCCGCCGGACCTCCTTGATGTGGGCGTCGAAGGTCATCTCTCCGTCGCCGCGCAGGATCTGGCCTCGGTACTTCCAGCCCATGGCGATGTCGAGGGGCACCCCGAACCGCACCGGTCCCATGCCGTCCGCCAGGCCTGAGTCGATGACGTGGACCTGGAGGGCCTGGATGACGGCCTCCACCCCCAGCGAGCCGGGCATCACCGGGTCGCGGTGGAAGTGGCAGTCGAAGTACCAGTCGTCGTCGGCCACGGTGCGGCGGCCGAAGAGGTACCCCTGGCCGTGGGTGCCTCCGCCGTCCACCACGGTCACCTCGTCGACCATCCGCAGGTGGTCGTCGGCCAGGTGCAGCCCGGTGCCGGGCTGCGGCCGGAACCAGCGGTCGTCGGAACGGACGGCCAGGGTCCGCGTCCGGGCCGGGTCGAGGCCGTCGCGTTCGGTCTCCAGCCACGGCGGGACGTAGGCGCCGGAGTCCAGTCCGACCTGGTTGGAGAGCGCCTGTTCGGTGAAGTACCCGAAGAGCGACTCGCCCTCGTAGAACACCTCGTCGTCGGCGAGCAGCCGGTAGCGGAAGTTCTGGAGGGTGGCGCCCGGCACGGACTGGCTGGACAGCAGCTCCGATTCGTGCCGGATCGTCCTGCCCGCCAACTCGGGGCGGCTCACGAAGCGGGCGCGGCCGTCCAGGTTGCGGATGGCCAGCTCCTCGTCCGGGCTGGCCAGGGTGGCGCCCAGGTAGTAGCCGAGCAGGATCGCCGCCTGCAGGGAGGTCTCCATCACCACGCAGTTGGGCATCTCCGGCCCGCCGGTGTCCCGGTAGTACCAGGCCTCGGGCGGCGAGTCGTACTCGGTGGCCATGGTGGCGCCGGGGCGCAGCTCGCCGCGGGTGCCCTCCAGCCGCATGATGCGGTCCACGAACCGGAAGTCGCCGTTGGGGATGTAAGGGGCGCGCCGGTCGGCGTAGATCTCGAACTCCGTGCCCATCGCCGTGCCGAGGTCGCCCTTGGCGGCGTGGGCGAGGTGGAGTTCGTTGATGAAGGCCGCCTCGCCGCGCTCGTTGCGGCGGCCGAGGAAGGCCGGAAGGCCGCCGGCCTCGGGCCGGTAGGGGGTGCCCGGCTTCTCCTGCACCCGCACCCCGAAGTTCCGCATGGCGACGATGGGCTTGTCGCCGTCGTAGACGGTGATGTCGGCGACGACGGTGGGCCGCGGCAGCATGGTCAGCTCGATGACCTCCACCTCGTAGCGGACCTCGCGGGTGCGCGGGGTGATCTGGCCGCGTACCTTGACCTCGGTCTCCAGGCCCGGCACCGCCTGGAACTCGGCGTCCGGGAAGACCAGGTGCATCCCCAGGTACATGGCGTACGTCTGCAGCAGCTGCACCCCGCCCTCGGCGATGAGTGATCCGGCCAGCACCGGATCCCCGGTGAAGTGGCAGGCGAAGTACCAGCCCTCGGGGTCCAGCCGCTTGACGGCGGTGAGCGCGCCGAGCCGGCGCGGCCCGCCCAGCCGGTCGAGAACCGGGATCTCGTCGATCATGCGCAGCATCTCGCCGGGCAGGCGCAGCGAGCGGTTGCAGCCGTCGGCGCTCTGGTCCCAGCGCGGGCCGAACACCTCTCCCGGGCGGCCCGCGGCCAGCAGTTCCAGGTCCTTCCCGGTCAGGGAGGTGCGGTCGGTGCGGGCCAGCGGTTTGAACCAGGCGGGCTCCATCGCCGCACGCCGTCTGCGGTCCGCGGCGCTGTCCACCACGCCGAGGGAGTCGGCGAGTTCGGCGGGGGTGAAGAACCCGGCGCAGGCGTCCAGGAGTTCCAGGATCAGCTCGCCGTCGGCGTAGCAGCGGTAGTTGAAGAAGAACAGCAGGTTGTCGCCGTTCCACACGAAGCGGTCGATGCGGATGTCGTAGCGCAGCGTCTGCCCCTCGCGGGGCAGGCCGCCGTGGAAGACCAGGCGGCTGTCCAGCAGCCGGTAGACGCGCTCGCCGCGGGTGCGGAAGTCGATGCCCAGGTAGGCGATCAGCAGCATGTCGCACTGGCCGGCCTCGATGGTCACCGCACACGGGACCAGGCCGTCCACCGTGTACCAGGCACCGACCGGGACGTCGTACTCGGTGGTGATCTCGGCGGGCTCGAAGCGCCCCGTCTCACCCGTGATCCGGGTGACCCGGCTGACGAAGAGATACGGCGGCTCGGGCAGGCGGCAGCGCCGCGGGTAGGTGTCGACCTCGGCGAAGGCCGGGCCGAAGACCGGCGCGACCCGGCCGCGTGCGAACTCCAGCAGGTCCTGCTCGTCCCACAGCACGGTTCTCTCCGGCACCGCGGGGACCCCGGGCGCGGCGGACGGCACCGCGGTGGCCGGGGCGGGCGCGGCGCCGGCTTCCAGGGCCCGCAGCGCGTTCTCCGCCAACGCGCCCTGTGCGCGCAGCGCGGCGCGGTGCGCACGGGCGACGGTCGCCGCCATCGCCCGCAGCGGGGGCGCGGCGGGACGCGCCAGGGCCGCCGGACGGTATCGCTGGGGGGCGGAGCGCGGCAGCGGCTCGGGCAGGTGGACGAACGGCTCCTCCTCGATGACGATCCGCTCCGCGGCGGGGTCGGGAACGGGGGCGGCGGGGACGGGCTCCGGGGCGGGGAGATCCGTCGCCGGGGACACGGGTGGCATGGCCGGGGTCACCTCACTGGGCTGGCTGTCCGGGGTGGCTGGGTGATGCGCGGGACGCTCGGGCAGGACCTCGGGCGGATCGGGGGTGAGGACGGCGGCCGCCGCCCGTGCCGTCCGGTCCGCGATCGACTCGCCGCCGCACGGCACGGAGAGCACCGGTCCGGCCGGTGCGGCCACCCGCGGCTTCGGCGCCAGTTCCTCCAGGCCGACGGGCAGGCCGTGGGAGACCAGCCGGGCCAGCGCCTGGGCGAGCGCGGTGGCGGCCGGGGCGCCGCGCCGGTCCACCGAGACCGCCACGTGGTCGCGCCCCTTGAGGGTCTCGCCGATCCAGCGGGTGCAGGTGGCGCCCGGACCGACCTCGACGAAGTAGCGGTAACCGCGCCCGTGGGCGGTCTCGGTGAGCCGGACGAAGTCGATGGTGCTGCGCAGGGTGACCGCGATGCGCTGGGCGATCAGGCTCCGGTCGGTGGTGTCCACCCGGTCGTAGTCGTATGCGGACAGCAGTTCCAGGGCGGGGTCCGGAGCACCGAGCGGATAGTCGTTGAGCGCGGCCAGCGCGTCGAGCTCGGGGTCGACGACCGGGCAGTGCATCACGTGGTTGGCGGGCGCCTTCGCCGCCTGGCACCCCACCTTGCCGATCACCTGTGCGACCTGCTTCGGATCGCCGGCGATCACCACCTCGCGCGGAGTGTTGACATGGGTGAGGAAAACCCGCTCCAGACCGGCCATCGCCGAGCGCACCGCGTCCGGGCCGGCGAGCAGCACCCGGGTCGCCCACACCTCGCCGTCCGGTACGGAGCCGGGGATGCCCCAGTCCTCACGGACGCGCAGCTTCGGACCGCGCAGCCGGTCGCGGAAGAGCGGGGTGGCCGCCAGCGCCGCGTCGTCCCGTGCCGAGTCGGCCCACACCCCGCCGGCGAAGAGCATGCTGGACTCGCCCAGGCTGTAGCCGAAGCCGCCGTCGGGCCGGATGCCCAGCACGTCGCGCAGCAGCCGGGTGTGCAGCACCGCGAAGTTGGTGCCCGCGGCGAGCATCACGGGGATGTCGTCGATCAGGCGCTCCTCGTGGCGCATCAGGTCCCGGCGGCCCAGCGGGCCCCGGGCGCGGGGGTGGAGCGCGCGGTGCTTGAGCCGACGGGCGGGATGGTCGGCCTCCCGCTCGAAACCGTCCAGGAGTCCGGGGAAGAGGCGGAACAGGTCGCGGCCCGCGCCGGGATAGGTGGTGAACGCGCCGGGGTAGACGAAGGCGACCTTGCCGTCGGGGCCCATCGGGCGCGCGGTGCAGTAGCTCCCGGAGGGCGTGGACCACTCGCCGCCCTCGGCGATGACGCGCGGCAGGTCGCGTTCGGCGGCGGCCAGTTCACCGGCGAGCCGGCCGGCGTCGGCGGCGACCAGGACGGCGGTGTGGCGGGAGCGGCGGGCGGACAGTTCCCGTACGGCCCGGTGGGTGACCGCCCGCGGTCCGTGCTCGGCGAGTTCGGCGGCGGCGGCACGGGCGGCGGCGGCCAGCCCGGGGCCGTCGTCGGCGGTGAGCGGCAGCAGCAGCACGCCGGGGCCGTCGTGCCAGTCGGCGGCGGGCCGGGCCGGGCCGGTGCCCTGCGGCACCCCGCGCAGCACCACGTGGGCGGCGGTGGCACCGGCGGGGCCGGCGTCGCCGAGCAGGCTGAGCGCGGCGACGCGGGCGGCGCCGCGGCGGCGTACCGGCCAGGGCTGCGGCTCGCTCAGTACGGTGAAGCAGGAGTCCTCGAACGCGGTGTCCTCCGGGTCCGGCAGCAGACCGGCCGGGGCGGCCGGGAAGTCGGCATGCCGCAGGGCCAGTGCGGCCGCGACCAGCGCGGCCAGTGGCGCCGCGCGCTGGGTGTCCCCCACCAGCGCTTCCGTACTCCCCAGTACGCAGCCGTAGGGGTCGCCCGCCTCCGCCTCCGGGCCGGCCTGCGGGTCGGCCCGGTAGACGGCGGCCAGGGCCGCGGCCTCGCCGTGGCGGGCGGCGGGGGCCGCGCCGCCGAGCTCCAGGTACTCGACGTCGCCGGGAGACGCCTGGGCGTCGGCGAGGGCCGCGCGGGCCGCGGCGGCCACCGCGGCGGCCCGGTCACCGGCGCCGTTGTGCACGCGCAGGGCGTCCACGGTCGCGTACACCCTGCGGCCGGTCTCCCCGGCCCGGGTGACGACCACGGCCGCCGCCCCGTCGCCGAGCGGCGGCGGCTCCTGGCCCTCGCGGGCGGCCAGCCGGGCCCGGGCACGGGTGTTCTCCGCCCCGGCGGCCAGGTCCACCCCGCCCACCAGCACCGCCTCGACGGTCGGGTCCAGCAGCAGCAGTCCGGCCACCTCCAGTGCCCGGACCCCGGCCGTCCCGTCCGCGGCGACGGTGAAGGACGGCCCGGTGAGGTTGCGTGACGAGGAGAGCCGGCTGGCCATGATGTTGCCGATGTAGCTGAGCACCTCGTTGGCGCCGATCGGCTCGTGCACGGCGCCGCGCACCGCCTCCTCCAGGCGGCCGAGGTCCTCCTGCCCCAGGCGCACCCCGGCACGTTCGCACTCCGCACGTACATGGGCGCCGATGTCGAACCGGGCCCGGTGGGTGTGGGTGCGCGGTTCCATCTCCATGGCGATCACCACGCCGACCCGCCGCTCGGGCAGTTCGTCGGCCTTGGTGCCGGGCGGCGGCGCGGGGTAGCCCGCGTCGGCGAGGGCCTGCTCGGCGGCCTCGAACAGGGCCAGGTGCTGAGGGTTGGCCTGGGCCAGCTCGTTGGGCGGGATGCGGTAGACGCGGGGATGGACGTCGATGCGGTCCAGGTAGCCGCCCGGCAGGGCGGATCCCTCGGCGGGTGTGCCGGACAGCGGGCCGCGGGTGAGTCCGTCCGCGCCGTACCAGCGGTGCGGCGGGCGCTCGGTGAGGGCGGACCGGCCCAGACGCGCGGCGCGGTGCAGCGCACCGGTTCCGGACAGCGCGCCGAGGCGGGCGCCCAGGCCGGTCACCGCGAGCCTGGCGAGGGGGCGCGGTGCGGGGGCCTGCTCGTCCGTCCCGGCGGAGGTGGTCACGGACACGGGCGCGGGGGCGGGTGCCGGGGCGGGATCGACGGCGGCCTCGGGGCCGGACAGGACCAGATGGGCGTTGGTGCCGCCGAAGCCGAACGCGGAGACCGCCGCGCGGCGCGGCACCGCTCCCCGGGGCCAGGGCGTGTTCTCGCGCACGATCCGCTCGGCGGCCGCCTCCCCGCCCTTCGGGCTCAGCGGGTCGGTCACGCCCGGTGTGGCGGGAACGGTGTCATGCCGCAGCGCGAGGACGACCTTCAGCAGGCTGGTGAAGCCCGCCACGGTCAGCAGGTGCCCCACGTTCCCCTTGACCGATCCGAGCAGCGGCGGGACGCCGCCGTGCCCGGCGAAGAAGGCGGTCAGCCCGCGCAGCTCGGTGGCGTCGCCCAGCGGGGTGCCGGTGGCGTGGCACTCGATGTAGTCCACGGTGGCCGGGTCGATCCCGGCGTATGCCTGGCGGTACGCGGCCAGTTGCCCGGACTCGTTGGGGCTCAGCAGGTGGCGGCCGGCACCGTCGTTGCCCAGGCCCACGGACTCCAGCACCGCATGCACCCGGTCGCCGTCGCGCAGTGCGTCACGGAGGCGTTTCAGGACGAAGACCCCGGCGCCCTGGCCGGTGACGATACCGGTGGAGCGGCCGTCGAACGGCTGGCTGACGCCGTTGTCCGGGTAGGCGCGCAGGTCGGAGAAGGAGAGGTGGATCAGCAGCGGGTCGGGCGCGCACACCGCTCCGGCGACCATGGTGTCGGCCCTGCCGGTGGCGAGGTAGTCCCGGGCCAGGGAGATGCCGTAGAGGGCGGAGGAGCAGGCCGCGTCCAGGGCCAGCCGGGGTCCGCCGAGGCCGAGGGCGTCGGCGGTGGTCACCGCGGGCCCCCCGAACGGCCACAGGTTCTCGGGGGCGGGTTCGCCGTCCGTGGCGGGCGGGTCCTCCGGCAGCGGCAGTCCGGCGCGGGAGAGGCCCTCGGTGACGGCCTGCCGCACCGGCGGCACGCACAGCCGCACCGACTGCTCGGTGGGGAAGGCGTAGTTGCCCAGGACCAGGCCGGTGCGTGCCAGGGCGTCTGGGCGGGCGTCCAGTCCGGCGTCGGCGAGTGCCCTGCGTACGGTGTGCACGGACCACCGGACCACGCGGTCCAGACCCGACAGACGGTCGGCGGGCAGGCGCAGACCGCCGAGGTCGATGGCGGGCTCGGTCACGAAACCGCCGCGCACGGCGGTGACGCGGTGGTCCGGGTCACCCCAGCCACCGGGCACGTCGGGGCTGGTTCCGAAGACCTCCGGGCCGCCTTCGGTGCGATGGTCCGTCCCGGCGAGCAGCCCGGTCCAGAACTCCTCGGGGCTGTGGGCGCCCGGGAGCAGGCAGGCCATGCCGATGACGGCTACCGGCTCGTCCCGGCGAGGTGAACGCGACATTTCTCTCCGTGTCTTCCGCTCGGTGGTGGGTTCTGGGGCGGGAGGCCGGCCGGCGGCCGGCCCGGCGGTGCGGGGGCACAGACTCCCTCCCGCACCGCCGGCCGTCCGGTCATGCGCTCACGCGCTCATCCGGACGCGGGACGGAACTTCGCGTCGAGGCCGGGTGCGTGGACGGCCTCGACGCCGCGGAACTCCAGCAGGACGTGTCCTTGCGGGGTGCACGCGGTGACGGTGCAGCGGATGCCGCCCGCGGTCTCCGCCACCTCGTCCACGATCACCAGGAACGTCTGCCCGGCGGGCAGTTCGGCGTGGCGCAGCACCTCGCCGATCGCGCTGGGCAGCACCGCCTGGCCGCGGTGCAGCCGGGCCCACACCAGCACCGCCTGGAGCAGCAGGTCGGCCTGTACCGGGCTGTACCCGGGGGCCTGCCAGGCGCCGTCGGCGATCGGCAGCTCGGGCAGCCGGCACCCCACTACCAGCCGCTGCCCGTCCTCCAGAACCTCGGTCAGGCCGCGCAGCAGCGGGCCGTGGAAGAGGGTGCCGTCGGTGTAGGCGGTGACCGGGCGTCCGGTACCGGGTGCCGGCAGGCCGGCCATGGCCGGTGCGGGGGCCGGGGCACCGGCCACGGCCCGCGCCCGGTAGCGGGGCCGGCCCTCGCTGTCGTGGATCGCGACGTCCCAGGCCCCCGGCGTGCCGGCGGGCCGGACGGCCAGTCGCAGGCCGGACGGCCGGTCGTCGTCCAGGACCAGGCCCTTGTGCACCGCGAAGCCGGTCACCCGGTTCACCGGGGTGCCGGGCAGCACCTGGTGGACGGCGTTGAGGACCGCTCCCAGCGCCGCTGTGGCGGGCAGCACCGGATGGCCGCCGATGGCGTGGTCGGCGAGCACCGGGTCGCCTGCCAGGGGGGCCAGGGAGCGGTGGAGTTCCGCTCCCTGGGCCGGGAGTCCGGCGGGCTCCGGCGCGGACAGCGGGGTCACCGGGCCCACCACGCACACCGTGTCGCCGCCGCGCTCGGCACCGAACTGCTCGGTGAAGTACCGGACCCCCTCCTGAAGAGGGATCAGCGGCACACCGCGCTCGGCGAACATCCGCTCCAGCTCCGGGGTGACCATGCCACCGGCCCAGGCACCCCAGTTGACGGAGGTGATCCGGGCCCGGGGGGTCTGCCGGCGCAGCGCGCAGGCGAGCTGGTTGAGCGCCTCGTTGGCCATGGCGTAGTCGGACTGGCCCCGGTTGCCGAAGAACCCGGCGACCGAGGAGAACAGCAGCAGGTGCCGCAGTCCCCCGGCGGGCAGTGCCTCCAGTACGTTGCGCAGTCCCGTCAGCTTGGTGCGCAGTACCCGGTCCACGTCCTCGCCCCGCTTGGCGGTGATCAGGGCGTCGGCGAGCACTCCTGCCCCGTGCACCACTCCGGTGACGCGGTCCGCGTACGGTGCGAGAACCCGTGCCACGGCCTCGGGGTCGGTGATGTCCACGGCGGCGTACTCGGCGTGCGCCCCGGCCTCCTCCAGCTCCGCCAGGGTGCGGCGGATCTCCCGCTGCCCGGTCAGGTCCCGGGCAATGCGGTCGACCTCGCGCGGGGTCGGCTTGTGCCCGGTCCGCTTCAGCTCCGCCGCGGCGGCGGCCCGCAGCCCGCTCTCCGGTACCCCCTGGGCCCAGCCGGGCTCGTCGGCCAGTCCGGTGCGGCCGAGCAGCAGCAGCCCGGGGCGGTGGGCGCGGGCCAGGCCGACGGCGCAGGCCGCAGTGACCCCGCGCGCCCCGCCGGTGACCACCAGCAGGTCCTGCGGACCGGGCTCGGGGGCGCCGGGCTCGCCGGGCAGGTCGCCGGGCGTCTCGGCCAGGTCCGGGGTGCGGCGGGTGCCGTCGGCCGCCAGGCCCACCTGGACGGTGCCCGCACAGGCGTCGTGCGCCTCGGCCAGGAGCAGCTCCGCGCACCGGTCGGCGGGCAGGCCCGGGTCGAGGTCGACCGCGCGGCACAGCAGCGAGGGGGCCTCGATGGCGAGGGTCTTCACCAGACCGGTGACGCCGCCCAGGACCGCCCGCTCCACACCGGCGGCGCCGGTCAGCCCCATCCGGCCGTCGAGCCTGGTGACGGTGAGGAACGCCGCCCGGCCACCGTCGGCCGCGCTCCGCTCCAGCAGGGGCTGGACGGAGCCGGCCAACAGCAGGGTGTCCCGCAGCGCGGTGGCGGCGGCCTCCTGCCCGCCGGCCTCGACCTCGGCGACCACCAGGTCCAGACGGTCCGCGTCCTCGGGGGGACGGGCGCCGGTGCGGACCGTCCAGCCCCGGTCGCGCAGCGCGTCCGCGAGGGCGGCCAGCGGGCCGCTGCCGGTGTCACCGGCCAGGAGCGCGCACGGGGCGTCCCGGTAGGCGTCCGGCAGGAGGTCGGGGGCGGGCAGGGCACGCAGCCGGGCATGCCGCCGTCCCAGCCCCGGGCTCAGGCTTTTGGGGCGGACATCGCCTCCTCCGCGCCGGCGCCCGCGGCGGCGCCGGAGACGAAGGCGATGATGTCGTCCAGGGTGCGCAGTTCGGCGAGCTTCTCGGGGTCGGCGGAGGCCGAGCCGGGGAAGCGGTCGCGCAGCGATCCCATGATCTCGACCCGCTTGATGGAGTCGATGCCCAGGTCGGCCTCGACATCCATGGAGGTCTCCAGCATGTCCACCGGGTAGCCGGTCTTCTCCGCGACGCTCTCCAGCAGCGCCTTGCGGACGTCGTCCTCGGTGGCGGCCGCGGGAGCGGCGGCGGGCTCCGGGGCAGCGGCGGGAGCCGGGGCAGCGGGAGCCGGAGCAGCAGGGGCCGGAGCCGGGGCAGCGGGAGCCGGAGCAGCAGCGGCGGGCGCCGGGGCCGGAGCGGCGGGGGCGGGGGCCGGAGCCGGAGCCGGAGCCGGGGCGGGGGCCGTCGGCAGGGCCGGGGCCCACTCCTGGACCGGGGCCTGCACGGGGGCGGGCGCCGGGGCCCAGTCCTGGGCCGGGGCGTAGGCGTGGGATTCCGCGGGGACGGGCGCGATGCCGCTCTCCAGCAGCGCGAAGCTGCGCAGCACCTCACTGGCCTGGGCGTGGCTCTGCCCGATCGCCACACCCTGCTGGCTGATGGCGGTGATGCCGGTGAGGACCCTGTCGTCGAGGGAGCCGTCCAGCAGATTGGTCAGCCGCTCGGCCACCCGGAGCTGGCTGCCCAGGTACTCGCGGTGCATGGACAGGTGCTCCCAGGCGACGGCACCGGTGCCCGGAAGACCGGCGGCGCGGGGTATGCCGCCCTGCGGGGCGAGTGCGGCCGGGGCCGCGGCGGCCGGCTCCCGCTGCGGTACGGCGGGCTCGGCGCCGGTCGCCGGGGCGGCGCCCTCGACGCGGTAGCCGTTCTCCAGGGCCTCCTGGTAGGCCTGCTTGCGCTGCTCGGAAACGTGGTTCACACCGTTCAACGGAATCGTCATCCCCTCTGCCGGACGGGCCGGCTCGATGTCAGCGGTGTAGCGGTTGCAGTCGGTCAGGGGCGCGCCGAGCACGAGGAGCCGTGCGGCGAGCTGCTTGAGCGCGCGGTCGCCGTCCCCCTTGGGGCCGGGGTCCGCGCTGAGGACGAGGACGTCCTCGCGGTCGGCGAGGGTGCGGCGCACCAGGCCGGAGAGCACCGACTTGGGGCCGAACTCCACGAAGACCCGGAAGCCGTCCCGGTACATCTCCTCGATCCGCGGGGCGAAGTGGACCGGTGCGGTGAGCTGGCCGACCAGCACCTCGCGGTTGCCCGCGATGCGCCGCCCGTAGGAGGCGCCGGGTGCGTCGGCGTACACCGGGAAGGCCGGCGGGCGCACCCGGGTGGCCTCCACGGCCTCCTTGAAGGTGTCCACCGCGTGGGCGACGTAGCGGGTGTGGAAGGCCGCGGCGACGGGCAGCTCGCGGGCGGTCACCCCCTCCCGGCCGCAGTCCTCGGCGAAGGCGCGCACCGCCTCGGTGCCGCCGCCCACGACCACCTGGTCGGGGGCGTTGACGTTGCACACCTCGACGTCCTCGTGGCGGGCGGCGATCTTCTCCACCGTCTCCAGGTCCGCGGAGACCGCGGCCATGGTGCCGGGGTCCTCCGCGCCCTCGGGCCGCATCGCCATGGCGCGGCCGCGGGCCCGGGCCAGGCGGTGGAGGTCCCCGTCGGTGAGGCTCCCGGCCGCCCAGAGCGCGGTCAGTTCGCCGAAGCTGTGGCCGAGCGCGCCGTCGGGGGTGAAGCCCAGCTCGCTCAGGTAGCGGTACTGGCCGGCCGAGAGCGCCCCGATGGCGGGCTGGGCGTAGTCGGTGCGGCGCAGTGCGGCCTCCTGCGCGGCGCGGGTCTCGTCGTCGAAGGCCGGCGGCGGGAAGACGGTGCGGCCCAGCGGCTCGGCGCCGGCGAACTCGGCGGCGGCCGCGTCGTAGGCCGCCCGCACCGGGGGCACGGCCATGGCGGTGCGCGCGCCCATGCGCGGGTACTGGCTGCCCTGCCCGGCGAAGAGCGCGGCCACCTTCACCGGCCCGGCGTCCCCCGCGGCTCCGCCCTTGCCGCCGCCCCCGCCCAGGAGTGCGGTGCGCCGGTAGTAGGCGCCGCGCGGCAGGGCGAACTCCGGTGCCTCGGGGCGGGCGCGCAGTTCCCGGGCGGCGGCGGCGCGCAGTTCGGCCGCCTCCTCGGCTCCCGAGGCCACCAGCGCAAGCCGGGCGTGGCCGGCCGGGACCGGTTCGGTGCCGTCGGCGGGCGCCGCGTCCGACTCCAGCAGGTCCAGCAGCGCGGCCGGCTCCTCGGCGTGCCACAGGTGGACGCGGGCCGCGGGCGCGAGGACGGTGAGTTCCCGGCCCTCCGGGTCGTGCTCCTCCAGCACGCAGTGGAAGTTGGTGCCGCCGAAGCCGAAGGAGGAGACGGCCGCGCGGCGGCGCTCGCGCGCCGGATCGGCGATCCACGGCTGGGTGAGGGTGTTGACGTAGAAGGGCGAGTTGGGGAAGTCGACCGCCTCACGCGGGCGCTCGACGTTGATGGTGGGCGGAAGCACCTTCTGGTGCAGCGCGAGGGAGAGCTTGATCAGCCCGGCCGCGCCGGCGGCCGCCTTGGTGTGCCCGATCTGCGACTTGACGCTGCCCACCGCGGCGAACTGCCGTTCCTCGGTGGCCGAGGCGTACACCTCGCGCAGCGCCGTCAGCTCCGTGAGGTCTCCGACCGAGGTGCCGGTGCCGTGGCACTCGACCAGGCCGACCTGCTCGGGGCCGAACCCGGCGTCGTCGTAGGCCCTGCGCAGTGCGATGGCCTGGCCTTCCCGCCGGGGGGCGTAGATGGACTTGAAGCGGCCGTCGCTGGATGTGCCGATGCCGCGCAGCACGGAGTAGATGCGGTCGCCGTCGCGCTCGGCGTCGGCCAGGCGCTTGAGGGCCAGCATTCCCAGTCCCTCGCCGATGAGGGTGCCGTCGCTGTCCTCGTCGAAGGGACGGATGCGGCCCGAGCGGGAGAAGGCGGGGGTCTTGGAGAAGCACATGTACATCAAGATCGTGTTCTCCGCGTCACAGCCGCCGGTGAGCATCAGGTCGGCTCGGCCGGACACCAGCTCGGAGACGGCCATCCGCACGGCGGCCAGCGAACTGGCGCAGGCCGCGTCCACGGTGCAGTTGGTGCCGCCGAGGTCGAAGCGGTTGGCGATGCGCCCGGCGACGACGTTGCCGAGCATCCCGGGGAAGGAGTTCTCCTCCCAGGGGGCGAAGGCCTTGGTGAACTTGTCGGCGATCTCCTCCGCGTCCCGTTCGCTCAGACCGCAGCTGCGCACCACTTCCCTGAGCACCGGTGTCTGCAGGCGGGCGGCCAGGGGCTGGGTGAGGGAGTTCGCCCCGGTGATACCGAGAACGCACCCGGTGCGGGAGGGGTCGTACCAGCCGGAGCCGGGTGCCCCGGCGTCCTTGAGGGTCTGCTTGGCCACCGTCAGGCTGAGCAGCTGGAGGACGTCGGTGACCTCCAGGGTGTTCGGCGGCAGGCCGAACTCCAGCGGGGAGAAGGGGACGGTGGGCACGAAACCGCCGCGCTTGGCGTAGGTCTTGTCCGGCGCGGACGGGTCGGGGTCGTAGTAGTCGGAGATCTTCCAGTGGGACTCGGGGACCTCCTCGATGCAGTCGTTGCCCTCGGCGATGTTCTTCCAGAACTCGTTCAGGTCACCGGAGCGCGGGTAGAGCGCGCCCAGGCCGACGACGGCTATCGGGGTGTCGGAAAGTTTTCTGGCGGAAGGTTGCTGGACCATGGGGACTCCAACCGGTGTAGGAAAGGGCTCCTGTGTGGCGGGCGGCGGGGCGCCCGTCATCCCGGGGCGGGGGCCGTCTGGGGGGCCGCCGCGGCGGCGATGCGCCGCAGGGCCTCCGGTTCGCGCAGCATCGAGTAGTGGTCCCCGGGGGTGCGTCCGGTGCTCAGGTCGTCGCCGAGCACGGACCAGCCCAGTGGGTCGGGGGTGGCGAGAAGACCGCGCTCGGGACGCAGCAGGACCAGTGGCAGACCGGCGGGGCGGGGCCGGTGCCCGGCTGCCAGCCGGTTGTTGCGCCGCAGGCCGTCGAGATAGGTGTCGTAGACCTTGCGCAGACCGGGGAGGGTGGTGCCGGGCCGCAGGACGCCGCTGTCCAGTCCGGCGCGCAGCACCCGCTCCAGTGCCGCGTCCGGCCTGCCGTCCGGGCCTTCCGCGCCCTCCGGGAACTCGGTGGGCAGGGCGTCCGGGCCGCCGCCGCGTTTGGCGGCCAGATACATGCAGAACCAGGGCAGGGCCATGTCGTGCCCGATGGCCTCCTCCGGCTGCACGTAGCCCGGTACGGGCGCGATGCTGTCCAGCAGCACCAGCCGGCCCGGTCTTTCACCCCCCTCCAGCAGGCCCGCGAGCGCGTGCCCGACCACACCGCCGAAGGACCAGCCCAGCAGGTTCCAGGGCCGTGACAGCAGCTCCCGGGCGCGCAGCTCCTCGGCGGCCCGGGTGGCGAGCCGGTCGATCGAGGTGGTGACGCGTCCGCTGTCCAGAGCCGCCCGGAAGTACTCCGGAACCTGCTCGAGGTCCACCACGTGCAGCCCGGTGCCCGCTGGAAGCGATTGAGCCAGTCCCGCATAGTGGGCGGCGGGCAGGGCGCCCGGGTGGATCACCAGCACCCGGGCGGTCTCCGGCCCGCCCCCGCCGCCGAAGGCTCGGACGATCTCGGGCCGGGGGCGCTCAGGCCGCATGCTCGGCCTGCTTCTCGGCGATGTACCGGGCCAGCTGCGCGATGGTCGGGTGGTACCACAGCGCGGTGGTCTCCAGTTCGAACCCCAGCCAGTCCTCCAGTTCCCCGGAGAGGACCAGCGCTTCGGTGGAGTCCAGGTCGAACTCGTCGAAGTACTGCTCGGGGTCGACCTCGGCGGGCGCGACGCCCAGCTTGTGGGCGACCTTCTCCAGCAGCCACTGCTGGACCGTCTCGGCGGTGAGCGGCTCCGCGACGGCGCGGGCGGTCTGGGCGGACGGGGTGTCGGACACGGGATCTCTCCTTCTGGATGGCCTCGGGGGCCGGGACACGGCCGCCGGATCGGCGGCCTGGATTCCGAGCATCTGGGTCAGTTCCGCCACCAGCCACGCGGCGGCCGGGCGAGCGGAGGCCCGGCGGTACGCGTGCGATGCGGACACGGGATCAGGCGGCCGCGTCGCGGGACCTGCGCAGCGCTTCGCGAATCGCCTCGGCCGCCGCGAGGCCGGAGTCGAACGCGGACTCGTGCAGGCCGATGACGTCCGGGCCGAGTTTGCGCGAGTGGAAGTAGGAGCCGGCGAACATCAGTCGTCCGGCGGGATCGTTGAGGGAGTAGATCTCGCTCTGGAGCCTGCGGGCCTCCAGGGTGAAGACCGGGTGCCGGTAGGCGATCTCCTCGATGACGTGCTCGTCGCGGATGTCCACCCCGCTGTCCAGGGTGAGGAAGTAGTCCCTGGTGCCCTCCAGGCACTGGAGGTCGTTGAGGTAGTAGTTCACCCAGGAGGCCTGCTCGCCGTCGCGGTCCCGGCGGCCGTAGTTCCAGCTCCGCCAGGTGGTCCGGTCCTCCGGCATCACCGACGGGTCGGTGTGCAGGGTGGCGCGGGTGGGGTGGTACGCGAAGGCCTCCAGCATCCGCTGCCGGGGGGTGGGGTTCTCCAGCATCGCCAGGGAGTCGTCGGCGTGGGTGGCCAGGACCGCGTAGTCGAAGCGCTCCGTGCCCGCCGCGGTCCGCACCACAACGCCGTCCGGTTCCTGCCGTACGCCCAGTACGGGCGTGGCCGGCCGTATCCGCGCGCGGGCCGCGCGCAGCCGGGCGGCGGCTGCGCGTACGTAGAAGACGCTGCCGCCGGTCACCGTCCGCCAGGGGGCGGTGCGTCCTCCCAGGCCCTCGGCACCGTGCGCGAAGAAGAAGGCGATCACCGTGGAGGCGGGCATGTCCCAGATGCGGTCGGCAGGCACCGACCAGGCCGCCGTGGAGATCAGCACGATGAAGCCGTACCGGAACTCCTCCGAGTAGCCGTGCCGGTCGAGGTACTCCCCCAGCGGGACGTCGGCCTGCTTGCGGACGAAGTGCCTGGGCGACTCGGTGAGGAAGCGCCGGGCCTCCTGCCACAGCCGTACGAACTCGTCGGGGTACCGGGCCCGCACCTCCTCCTCCGGCTTCTCGAAGTCGTCGGACACGTAGGCGCTCTTGACGTCCAGATCGAAGAAGCAGAACTTCCCCGGGTGGCTCTGCGTCGCCACGCCCAGGTCGGCGAAGAAGCGGGTGAGCTTGGGGTAGTGCGGCTCGTTGTAGACGATGAAGGCGGTGTCCAGGCCGAAGGTGCGTCCGGCGTCCTCCACCTCGACCGTGTAGGCGTGCCCGCCCAGTCGCGGTTCGGACTCGAACAGTGTCACCTGGGCGTCCTCGCGCAGCCCGCAGGCTGCCGATATGCCCGCCGCCCCGCCTCCTACGACGGCGACCTGCGGTTTCATCGGTATCTCCTAACAAGATCCAGGGGACCGGAAACGGTGGTCCGGCATTCGACGGACAGGGTGAACACAGAGATCTCCTCGCATTGCGCTCACATCTCCGTGCGAACGGGGTGTGAGCGGGCAGGCTGCTTCGGACCGCCCGGCAGGAGCCGACGGCTTCATCCCTTGATTCATTTCGGCGCAGGACAGCCTGATTCAGGCGGCCGACACCATATGCCCGGCTCCCGCCCCGGGGCAGGACGGATTGATTACCGGCCGATTCCGGAGCCGAAGGGGAAAAGAGTTAACACGCGCAGAAGAATTGACTCGAGCACTCCGGTGAAAGTGGGGACTAGAGTGTTGCGACGAGGCACATCCGGCCGTTCGGACCGCCTTCGCAGGAGCCTGGGACCCGCCCCGGACCAGCGGACGCGGACGGCCCGCCGCCGAGCGGAACGACCGGGAGAAGAAGGCTTCGGCCGAGACTCCGGAAAGAGACGAAGGGTGCCCCCGGCCGGCGGACCGGGGCCCTGCCCCCGCCGCCGGCCCTCCCGGCTGCCGAACAACCCGAATCGGCCAACCAGGCTGTAAATCAATGCATTTGACGCATCGTCACCGATGCGTGAACCCCCGTGCCACCCTCCTTCAAAGGCCGGAGGCCCCGGGTAACGGACCGGGCGAACGGCCCTCGCCGCGAGGGTTCGCGGCGACCCGCACGGGCCGTCGGCGCGAACCGCCGCCCGCCGCCTCGCCGCACCCCCCGGCCGCCGACGCCCGGCCGGGCCCCCCGGCCTCCGCGGCGCCGCGAGGAAAGAACCTCGGGCCATCCCCCGACGAACAGCTCGGACCGAATACGCCAGGAGCTGCTGTGAGCGCCTCGACGGCCACCTACCTCCACCTCCGCATTTTCAGAGATGAAACACCGTTCCAGGCCCCCGCTGCGTCCCGGAACGGGCATGACCTTAGCAGGGAACGCACGATCCACGCATCAAAAGAACACATTTTTTCTCACGTTGTTAATAATTCGACACGGCGTCAACATGGCGTCATCAGCGCGTCCCGGATACACACGCCGACCTCGGGTTCTCCGACAGACGGGCGAGTGTGTCCGCGTTTGCACCCCGTACACTTCCCGCCCCTCTGTTGTTTATTTACGGACGTTCCGGGAGCGATGCTGTACGCGGCCTCCGCCCGGCGGCCGGAGGACCGGCCGGGACGCCGGAGGGGCCGACGCGGAGCTACGGTGGGGATGAGGCTTGCCAGTGCCCCGGGAAGGGAGCTGCACGGTGACCCACGGCATGCTCGACACAGCTCTCACCGACCTCCGCGCCGGCTTCGCCGGCGATGTCATCACCCCCGGCGACGCGCCCTACGACGAGGCCCGCAAGGTGTTCAACTCGATGATCGACCGGCGTCCCGCCGTCGTCGCCCAGTGCGAGACCGAACGCGATGTCGCCGAGGCGGTCCGGTTCGGGCGGGCCAACGGTCTGGAGGTAGCGGTCCGCGGCGGCGGACACAGCGTCGCGGGCATGGCCCTGACCGAGGGCGGCATCGTCGTCGACCTGCGGCGCATGCACACGGTCGTGGTCGACCCCGGCAGGCGCACCGCGCGGGTCGGCGGTGGCGCCGTCATGAGTCATCTGGACCGGGCCACCGAGCCCTACGGTCTGGCGACGACCGGCGGCCGGGTCTCCACCACCGGGGTGGGCGGGTTCGTACTGGGTGGCGGGACGGGCTGGCTGGACCGCAGGTTCGGCCTGGCGAGCGACAACCTGCTGTCCGCCGAACTGGTCACCGCCGACGGCCGCACCGTGCACGCGAGCGAGGAGGAGAACCCGGAACTGTTCTGGGCGCTGCACGGCGGTGGCGGCAACTTCGGCGTGGCCACCTCACTCACCCTGCGGCTGCACCCGCTCGCCGAGATGACCGCGGCCCTGCTGATGTGGCGCCCCGAGGCGGGCCCGGATGTGACACGGGTCTACCGCGGCTTCCTGGAGGCCGCCCCGGACGAGGTCAGCGGCGGACTCATCTACCTGACCGCACCGCCCGAGGAGTTCGTCCCCGCGGACATGGCCGGGAAGCTCGCCTGCGCGGTGTTGATCACATACGCGGGCGGCATGCAGGAGATGCGCGACGTCGCCGAGCCCATGCTCGATATGGACCACGACGCCGAGATGATCACCGAACTGTCCTACGCCGACCTGCAGTGCATGCTGGACGACCCGCCCGGTTACCGGAACTACTGGTCGGCCGAGTACCTGGCCTCCTTCCCCGACCAGGCGGTGGACGCCTTCTGCGCCCGCGCCGCCGATCTGCTCGTGCCCTCGCCCTCCCAGCACGTCCTCTTCCCGCAGGGCGGCGCGGTCGCGCGGGGCCCGGAGGACCACCCGATCCCCTGGCGGCGGGCCCCGTGGGTGGTCCACCCCTTCGGGCTGTGGGAGGACCCCGCCGACGACGAGCGTGTCCGGCGATGGGCCCACGACGTACGCGCGGACGTCAGGCCCTGGTCGGCCGGCACGGTCTACCTCAACTTCATCGGGAACGAGGGCGAGGACCGTGTGATCGCCGGGTTCGGGCCGGACAACCACCGGCGGCTGGCCGAGGTCAAGGCCGAGTACGACCCCGGCAACGTCTTCCGGCTCAACCACAACATCAGGCCCCGCTGACGCCGGGTCGGCGCTGCGTCAGCCGGGCGCGCCCGGTACACAGCAAACCGGGTGACAAGCCCCCGCCTGCTCGGGTCCGATGAGGGCCCCGCCGCACCGCCCACCACGGCGCGGAACCGGTCAGGCCCCCGCCGAGACGAGGAACCGTCCCATGGCGGCGAGCACCGACGGCTCGACGCGGTAGTACACCCAGGTTCCGCGGCGCTCGGAGGTGAGCAGCCCGGCCTCACGGAGCTTCTTCAGGTGGTGGCTGACGGTGGGCTGGGAGACCCCGACGTCGGAGATGTCGCACACGCAGGCCTCACCGCCGTCGTGCGAGGCCACCAGGGAGAACAGTCTCAGCCGCACCGGATCGCCCAGTGCCTTGAACATCGCGGCGGTCCGCTCGGCCTCCTCGGCCGTCAGCGGGCGCTCGGTCAGCGGCGGGCAGCACGGCTCCACCTTCGAAACCGGCGGCGCCTTCGTGTTCGACATGCCCCTATGTTGACACATGTCGAATCAGACGGACCAGAATGCGTGGCCTTCGAAACCACCCCGCTCGCCCCTCCGCGGCCCCCACTCCCGGCCCCCGTGACGGCGCGTCCGTAGAATGTCCGCGTGAACCGGCGACCGCACCCACCGACCCACCCCCGCCGGGCCCGGGTCCGCGTGGTGCTGCTGGTTCTGGCGGTGCTGACAGGGTTGGTGGCCATGCACGGCCTGGCCCCGGCCGGGGCGACCGCCGTGCCGAGCGCCTCTCGCAGCGCGCCCGCCGCCGGTCACGCGGTGTCCGCAGACGCGCCCGCCGCCGCGCACGGCTCCCCGGACACTGTCGCGGACGACGCCTGCGCACACCCGGGCCACGGGACGAACGGGCACCCCGACCACGCCGACGCCACCTGCGCGGCCGTGGGCATCTCCGGCCCGCCCCCGCTGCCGGCGCCCCCCGCCTGCGCCCTGACCCCGGCGCAGGCGCCCTTCGCGGGGCGGGCGCCGTCCGCGGCCCTCTCCGGCCGCGCTCCCCCGTCGCTGAGCGAACTGCAACTCCTGCGGATTTAGGAGCGCCCCGCGCGACCGCCCTCCCGTCCGGGGGCCGGCGGCCGCGCGCGACGCGCCATGTCCCGCCCCGTCTCCGGGGCCTCCCTCCCACGGCAGGAGTCCGTACCACCATGACCGCACACCGTTCCACCCTGCGCCGCGCCGCCCTCGCGGTGACCGCCGCGACCGCCGCCGCCGTCCTGGCCGCCTGCGGTTCCCAGGAGTCCTCTTCCTCCGGCCACGGAAGCCACGGCGGCAAGCCCACCGCGGACGACTCCGCCCCGGCCGGCTCCCACAACGCCGCCGACGTCTCCTTCGCCCAGGGGATGATCCCCCACCACCGGCAGGCGGTGGTGATGGCCGACATGGCCGAGACCCGGGCCGCCTCGCAGGAGGTCAAGGACTTGGCGGCCGAGATCAGGAAGGCCCAGGATCCGGAGATCGAGACCATGTCCGGATGGCTGGAGTCCTGGGGCGAGCAGGTTCCCCCGAAGGATGAGGGCACGGACGGGACGGACCACTCCGGCCACGGCTCCCACGGGATGAGCGGAATGATGACCCCCGAGGAGATGGCGGAGCTGGAGGGGTCCTCCGGCAAGGCGTTCGACACCGCCTTCCTGGAGATGATGATCGAGCACCACAAGGGTGCGGTGACCATGGCCGAGGACCAGAAGGAGAACGGCTCCTACGGCCCGGCGAAGGCCATGGCCGACGACATCATCACCACCCAGAACGCCGAGATCGACGCGATGGAGAAGCTGCTCGGCCGGAAGTAGGGCCGGCACCGGGGGCCGGGATCCCGGCCCCCGGTTTACGCACCACTCTGGGGTGTTACCCGTCCGCACGGCACCGCGGGCCCCGCCCCCACACCGGGCCGGGGGCCGCCGCGAGACCGAACGAAACCGCGCGAAAGGGGACAACCATGACGACGATGGTCAGCGAGATGCTGCGCACCTACCCGGCCGACCTCGGTGGTGTGAACCGCCAGGCCATGGAGCGCTGCATCGCCGAGTGCTTCGACTGCTCGCAGGCCTGTACGGCGTGCGCGGACGCCTGCCTGTCGGAGGACATGGTCGCCGAGCTGCGCAAGTGCATCCGCACCAACCTGGACTGCTCGGACATCTGCGAGGCCACCGGCAAGATCCTGTCCCGGCACACCGGTTACGACGCCAACATCACCCGCACCCAGCTCCAGGCCTGCGCCATGGTCTGCGAGTCCTGCGCGGAGGAGTGCGAGCGCCACGCCGACATGCACGAGCACTGCCGTATCTGCGCCGAGGCCTGCCGCCGCTGCGAGCAGGCCTGCAACGAGCTGCTGGCGACCCTCTGAGGCCCCCCACCGGTAAGGACGGGCTGTACGCGGGATCGCCACCGACGGCACGGTGCACCGCAGCACCGACGGCGGCGGAGGCTGGTCGGAGACCGGCAGGGTGCCCGGCGGGCAGGCGCAGGCCCTCACCGCGGTCACCCCCGACCGGGTCCTGGCCGCCACCGCCGGCGGCGTCCACGAGTCCCGCGACGGCGGCAGGGCCTTCACCGAGCGCCTGTCCCTGTCCGAGGGCGGCCACTGACGGCTTCCCCGCAGACCTCCCGGTCCGGTCGCCGGCGGAGTGGGTGCCTCAGACCCGGTCGCCGCGGTCACCGCGGTCGTCCTGGCCGCTGCGGTCGTCGCGCCATCCGTCGCTGTGCAGGAACCCCCGTACGCTGCGCCGCCGCCGGGCGTGCTCCCGGACTCCGGCGGCGTACCGCTCCTCGTCGACCACGGGGGCGCCCGCCTGCCGCAGCACTGACAGCCCGGGCGCGGGGTGCTCCTGTCCGGCCCGGCGGAAGAACTGCCCCCGCAAGGTGTCCAGCACCTGGTCCAGGGCGGACAGCAGGGGGCCGGTGGCCGCCGGGTCGGGCCTGGCCTCGGGAGCCGCGCCGGCGCACAGCAGCAGAAGGGTGTCGTCGAGGACGGCGACGGCGGGAGCGGGGGCCTTGTGGGACGAGGCGGAGTGGAAGTAGTGGACGACCGGGTAGGCCAGGTGGTGTTCGCCCATGCGCAGCAGCGGGGCGGTCAGGGAGACCAGATGCTGGTTGAACATGGAGCTGAAGCCGTTCCCGGTCCACCCTGTGGCGATGACGGCGGCGGCGTCCCGCCCCAGGGCGTGGATCTGCTCGGCCAGGACTCGCTTGTGGACCACCGCCTGGACCACCTGCACCAGATAGGTGATGGAGAGGGTGGCCAGGAACAGCCCGGACAGCGAGGCGACGGTGGTGGCCACCTGGGCCCAGGCGGTGCCTGGGACGTAGTCGCCGATGCCCAGGGTGAAGACGGTGTAGCCGGTGAAGTACACCCGCGCCCAGCCGTCGGCGGGCACACCGGTGACGGAGGTGACGACGGCATCGTCGTGGGAGGCGAACACCAGCCACCATCCGGCCCACAGCAGCACCGTCCAGGTCAGGAAGGTGGCCAGCAGGGTGAGTGTCCCGCTCCATTCCAGCAGCCGCGTTCCGCGCGACACCCGGGACTGGACGGCCAGGAGGCCTCGCCACACCCCTTTGGCCACCCGGCCGCCGACCGGGCCGGTGCCGGTGACCATCGACAGCGAGGTGATCACCGCGTCGGCCAGGGCCAGGGCGGCCAGGGCGCAGCCGGAACGTTCATCGCGCCGCCTCCCGGTCCTTCTCGCCCGCCCTGGCGTAGAGGGACAGACCGGGGGCCGTGGTGACGCCGTGCGCGACGGTGCTGGCGGCGACGACCAGCGTTCCGGCGGCCAGCACCACCGGGTCGGCGCCGAGCCGGTGGGCCTCCATCGTCAGGTAGAACAGGGCCGAGACTCCGATGGGGCCGAACCAGCCCATGAAGAGGGTCTCGCGCCAGGTCAGGGAGAGCGGCCGCTTCAGCGCCAGCAGGACCGGCAGGCGGCGCAGCAGCAGAACGCCCAGGACCAGCAGGATGCCGCGCCACCAGCCCAGCTCGCCCCACTCGCGCCAGGGGATCATGGCGCCGAACACGACGAACAGCGGCAGGACGAGGAAGCGGTTGACCGCCTCGTCGTTCTTGTCCTCGTCGGCGCGCTCGCTGACCGAGCTCGTCGCGTTGAAGGCCAGTCCGCTGACGAAGACGGCGAGGATGCCGTCCAGGCGCATCAGCCCGGCCGCCCCGAGGACGAGGAGGGCCAGCAGCAGGGTGTAGACCAGCAGGGGGCCGGACTGGACGGTCCGGTGCTCCTCCGCCTTGCGCAGCACCCTGCCGCCCAGCGCGCCCGCCGCCGCTCCGAGGACGACCGCGCCCAGTACCTGCCACAGGGACTCCAGCAGAGCGTCGGTGCCGCCGAGGGTTCCGGCGATCGTCACCGCGGCCAGCACCAGGGGCAGGGCGAGGCCGTCGTTGGCGCCCGACTCCAGGGAGAGCAGTTGCCGGGTGCGGGCGGTGATCGTCTTCTCGGCCGGCTCGCCGGTGACCACGCTGGAGGCGAGCACCGGGTCTGTCGGGCACAGGGCCGCGCCCAGCAGCGCGGCCGCGCCGAGGCCGAGCCCGAGGACGGCGGCCGACAGCGCCGTGGTGATCAGCGCCATCCCCAGCATGGCCGCCACCAGCAGGACGGCCAGTGGTTTCGCCCTCGAGCGCACGTCGTGGAACGGGTAGCGCAGGGCGATCGCCATCACCGACACCGCCAGGAGCAGGCGGGAGGCCTCGTGCAGTTCCTTGTGCCCCTCCACCACGGTGGGCAGGTCGAGGACGCCCAGCACCTGCGGGCCGAAGACGATCCCGGCCAGCAGCGCCAGCAGCGGCCCGCTCAGCGGAGCGCGCTGGATGTGTACGGAGAGGGCGGCGACGACCAGGGCGAGGGCCGCGGTGACGGTCAGGAGTTCGTCCAGCATGTCCGTGCGGCTGCCCTGCTCCGCTCTTTGTCATGCACCGACAGTCGCTCCGGCCACCGGGCGGACGGGGCGTCCGGGTGGCGTGGCCGGACGAGACGCCGAAGCGGGCGCAGAGCGAGAGGCCGGCCACTCCGAATCCATACACACGTTCGCCTCCGATACGCAGGAGCCGCCACATCTCATCCGAAGGGGTGGTGTCCGGCGCTCTCCACCGGATCCCGGAGTTCTGACGGACCGTCAGCGGAAATCCGGCCCGTCAGGAAGCCGCGACGGCGGGTCGCACTGAGGAGAGGAGAAACCCTTGAGGGCAGCCGACTCGAGTGATCGCGCCGCTCATAGGGGCCGCCGCATCCCACGGCAGCGCCGGGGCCCCGGCGGGCCTCGCACGGCCGCCTGCCCGCTCCGGCTGGAGCGGGCACGCCACCGGGAAGACCGGCTCCTGCCCCGGCGGGCCGAGATGTAGGAGGTGCCCGGCACACCAGAACACAGACGCGAGCGACACGCCTCCCCCGAGGACGCGGGCGGGGTCCGGCTCACCGGGCCCCGCCCGCGCACGCGTCCGACGGGCGCTGGTGGGACGTCCCGCGCGCCTGCGGGCCGGGCGCCCGGGGAGCCAGGCGGCGGGGGCGGGCGGCGGAAGCGGCGTGAGTACGCGCCCGCGCAGCGGGAACGGCAGCGGTGTGCCTGCTCTTCCTGTCCGCCCCTCCCGACGCCCCCGTTCCGAACGCGAGCGGCTCGCCCGGGAGCTGCTGGACCGCGCGACCCCGGTGATGAGCGCACTGGGCGTGCTGTTCCTGCTGCTCGTGCTCGGTGAGCGGCTGGCCCGGCCCGGCAGCGCGCTGAGCCTGGCCCTGGCCGTGGCCGGCTGGCTGCTGTGGGCGGTGTTCGCCGCGGAGTTCCTCACCCGTGTGCTCATCGCTCCCGACACCAGGGCCTTCTGGCGCCGCAACTGGTGGCAGCTCCTCTTCCTGGTGCTGCCCTTCCTGAGGGTGCTGCGGCTGGCGCACTCGGTGCGGATGCTGCGCACCGGCCGGGTGCTCTCCTCGGTGGTGCGCTCCTCCCGCTCGGCGCGCCGGGTGCTCGGTGACCGGATCGGGTGGCTGGCGGCCGTCTCCGCCATCACCGTCCTGGGCAGCGGGGAACTGCTGTACGAGTTCGGCTCCTACCGCTCCCTCGGCGAGGCGCTGCACGCCACCGCGCTGGCCACCGTCACCGGGGAGCCGCTGAACCGGCCCGGCGCCTTCCCCAAGGTCATGGAGATCGTGCTGGCGGTCTACTCGGTCGCCGTCTTCGCCACCCTCGCGGGCAGCCTGGGGGCCTACTTCCTGGAGTCCCGCACCGCCGGCGACCGGCCCGCCGGGACAGGCGTCGGGGAAAGCGGGAACTCCTGATCACGGACGGGTGGCCGGGGTCCGGACGGACGGCCGCCGGGGGCGTCGCGAACGGGCAAGGCACGGAGCCCCGCGCCGCACCCCGCTCATTCGGCCTCTTCCGGGCTCATGCGCCGGGCCCGGAACAGCAGCAGCATGCTCACCAGAGCCAGCACCACGAGCACGACGCCCATGACGATCTCGTTGGTCTGGGCCACCCGGGGGGTGTTCTCGGTGCCGCCGTAGTCGATCAGAGCGGGCGCGACCAGCAGCCACACGCCCAGGAGCAGGACGGCCAGATCCGACAGCCACCCGCGCGGGCGTACGATCCGGGCGAAGGCGACGAGCAGCAGCACGATGCCGACACCGGTCTCGTTGCGCTGGGCGTCGACCGCGGCGTCGCCGAAGGGGTACCTGAGGAACCACGAGGCCAGGATCAGCCAGATGCCGGCCAGCAGCATCAGGCCGGTCACGAGCTGGTCCCGAATCCCCGGGGGACCGGGCGTGGAGGCGGCGCTCCGGGCGGCTGCCCGCCCGCGCGGTGAGGAATGACGAGCCATGGGAACTCCTTGATGGATCTTCCCGACCATCTTGGTACCGTTCGCGGCGGTTCGCCCGGTACGCGTCCTCCGCCCAGGCTCCGTTCGGCGGCCTCCGCCCCCGGATCACTCCCCCGGCCGTGCTCCGGCCGCTTGCCCGACGTCCGACAGGGAGCTGCCCGAGCCGGCCTGCGAACGGGTGATCACGCTGAACTTGCCGTCGGTCTCCAGCACCACCGCGGCGACCTCCTCGACCGAGCCGATCCCCTGGGAGCGGATCGCCTGGAGCACCTCGCTCTCGGTGACCCGCTGCCGGGCCATCGCCTCCCCGAGCATGCGGCCGCCGCTCAGCAGCAGGGTCGGTTCGGCCTTGACCAGCCGCCGGAAGCGGTGGGAGCGCACCGCCGCCCAGGCACTGACGAACTGGAGGGCCACCAGCAGGGCCAGGGCGAGCGCTCCCTCGGCGAGGGAGACGGTCGAGTTGAGCAGGATGGTGGCCAGCGTCGACCCCAGGGCCACGGTGACCACCAGATCGAACGCGTTCATCTTCGCCAGCGTGCGTTTGCCCGAGATCCGCACCGCCGTGATCAGGGCCACGTAGGAGCACGCGGTCATGACGGCCACCCGCAGCAGGTCGTATCCGGTGTCGAAGAACATCGGATACGACTACCCGGTGGTTCCGTTCCGCAACACGCCCGCGCCCCCCGTGACCGGGCCGCTGGACGCGCGTTCCTCCGGCGCCGGCCCGGAGGCCGCCCGGACGCCGCCGTCCGTACGGCCCGCGCGGTCAGCCGGGCCGCTGGACGCGCAGACCGGCGGTGACCAGCTTGCGGACGGCGATCACGGCGGCGGCCGCCGCGATGGTGCTCCAGCTCGGATCACCGGTCAGCCGCAGCAGTCCCGCCGCGGTCAGGAAGTCCAGGAGGACGGCCAGGGCCGGCGCGAGCCGTCCGGCCGCCGCGAGCACCACCGCGGCGGCCACCAGCCCGAAGGCGGTGGTGGCCAGCGCCGCCAGGTTCAGGGCGGTGGTCATACCGGTTCCGCCCGGGCCCGGGAGCCGTCCGCCTCCTTGCGGCGTTCGCGTTCGATCTCGGCGCGCTCGGCCGCGATCTCCCGGCCGAGGAAGAAGTTCAGGGCGGTGCGGATCGCCGCGATCGCGGCGAGCTGCCCGATCTCGGTGAAGCTCGGCGCGACCGCCGTGCGCAGTACGTCTCCGGCGAGCTGGAACTCCAGGCCGAGCGCCAGGAAGCGCCCCAGAGTGAGCCGGATCCTGTTGAACCTGCGGTCCGGGCCGGCCCCCCGCGCCATGGTCAGCAGGAAGCGTCCGAACGCCCAGACGGCTCCCGTGAAGATGATCAGGGCGCCCGCCGCCTCCACCAGCCTCACCAGGAGGTCGACCGCTTCTCCGAGCGCGGACTCGGACAGCACTTCGGCGGTTGTGTTCACGGTCGGCGAGTACCCGCACCGGTCCGCTCATTCCACGGACGGCCGATGTGACGCACCTCATCCGGTTCCATCCGGATTCATGATCCCCGGTGCGGAATGTCCGCGCCGGCCGGGCGGTTGTACTCGTCGCGGGTGCCGGAGGGCGGGACAGTGTCCCCGGGCCTCACACACCGCCTGCGAGGACGATCGTCCGGCTGAAGCCTCGCAGTGCCACTCGCCGCGAAGGCGACCGCCGCCCCCGGCACCCGCTTCCGAACCGGCGCCGGCCAGGTTCCCCCCGTCCTGGCCGGCGCCTTCCGCATCCCGTGTGCCGGCCGCCCCGGGCCGGTGTTTGCCGAGCCCGCGGCGGCGGGTTACCGTCACCCGCATGACCGCCGATCCCGCCCGCGCCCGGGTGCGCCTGAGCGCCGAGGACCGGCGCGGGCAGCTGATCGGCATCGGACTGAGGCTGCTGGTCAGCCGGCCCATCCACGAGCTGTCGATACACGAGGTGGCCGCCGAGGCGGGCATCTCGCGCGGCCTGCTCTTCCACTACTTCCCGACCAAGCGCGACTACTACGTCGCGGTGGTCCGGGCCGCCGGGCAGCGGCTGCTGCGGCACACGCGCCTGCCGGACGAGGGCGGGCCCGAGGAGCGGGTGCGCGCCGTGGTCGAGGGTTTCACCGGCTTCGTGCGGCGCCGCCGCGCCAACTACGTGGCCCTGGTGCGCGCCGGAGCCGGCGGGGACGATCTGGTGGTGGAGGTGTTCGAGGGCATCCGCGCCACGCTGGCCGAGCGGGTCCTGACGGCGCTGGGCGAGCCCTCCCCCGATCCGCTGGTACGTCTCGCGGTGCGGGGCTGGCTGGCGATGGCCGAGGAGATGGCGATCGAGGCCGGGGAGGAAGTGGCGGCCGAGGAACTGGCGTGCTTCCTCGTGGACGGCCTCGGCCGGCTGCTCGCGCCTCTGGGCGCACCGCTCGCCCCCTCACGCTGACCGTCCCGCGCCCGCCGGTGCACGGAGGTGATCCGGACCACCCCACGCCCACGCTGTTGAGCACTGGTCAGTATGTTGGCTACGCTCGCCGTCGCGGCGACGCCGCCCGGGCACTCCTGACATCCCCGGCAGGGAGCCGGCCGCGAACTTCACCCAATCACCGCGGGCCCGGAAGTACACCGGACGCGTCACCGGGTCCGCCGGTCACCGGGGCTCTCCCCCACGAGGACGCGTACCCCGGCGTCCCACGCGGCGGACCGGCCGCCGGCCACGGGGGCCGGTCCGCCGGGGCACGGAACACGACGAGGACACAGGAGCACACGGCATGAGCACCCGTCAGAGAATCCTCATCACCGGGGCCAGCGCCGGGCTGGGCGAGCAGATGGCCCGCGAGTTCGCCGCCAGGGGCCGCGATCTCGCCCTGTGCGCCCGCCGCACCGACCGTCTGGAGCGGCTGCGCGAGGAACTGCTGGCCGCCCATCCCGGCATCACCGTCTCGGTACGCGCGCTGGACGTCAACGACCACGGCGCCGTCTTCGAGGTCTTCCGCGCCTTCCGCGCCGATCTGGGCTCGCTGGACCGGGTCGTGGTCAACGCCGGGCTGGGCAAGGGCCAGCCGATCGGCACCGGCCGCTTCGACGCCAACCTCCAGACCGCGCGGACCAACTTCACCGCCGCCCTCGCCCAGTGCGAGGCCGCCGTGGAGGTCTTCCGCGACCAGGGGGCCGGCCATCTGGTCGTCGTCTCCTCCATGAGCGCCATGCGCGGCCTGCCCCGCAACCTCACCACGTACGCGGCCAGCAAGGCCGGCGTCGCGGCCCTCGCCGAGGGCATCCGCGCCGAGCTGCTGCGCACCTCGATCAGGGTCACCACCCTCTTCCCCGGCTACATCGCCTCCGAGATGAGCGGATCGGCCGGCCGGACACCGCTGATGGTCTCCACCGAGAAGGGGGTGCGCGCCATGGTCAGGGCCATCGAGGCCGAGCGCGCCCAGGCGAAGGTGCCCGCCTGGCCCTGGGTGCCCATGGGCTTCGCCATGCGCCTGCTGCCCCTGGGCGTCGTGGCCAGGATGAGCTGAGGAAAGCCGCTCCCCGCCCCCGCCTCCCGGACCGGGCCCCGGTTCCGCCCGCCCTCCCCGGGCAAAACGGCGGCAGCGCCGGACCGCCGGACCGGAAAGCCCCGACAGCACATCGACGACAGGAGGGCAGCGATGCCGGTCATCCATCTGGTCCGCCACGGCCAGGCCACGTTCGGCGCCGACACGGCCGAGGGGTACGACGTGCTGTCGGACCTCGGACGCAGACAGGCGGAGGTCGCCGGCGCCGAGCTGGCCCGGCGTGCGCCGCGCGACCCGGTCGTGGTCTGCGGCACCCTGGCCCGGCAGCGCGACACCGCGGAGATCATCGCGAGAACCGCCGGGCTGTCCGGGACGCCGCGCACCGATGCGCGGTGGAACGAGTACGACCACATCGATCTCGTCGAGCGCTACGGCGGCGCCGCGCCCCAGGACACCCCCGCCGGCACGTCCGCCGACGCCTCCTACGGCTCACGCGGTGTCCAGGCGGCCCTCGACCGGGCCCTTACCGCGTGGATGGCGGACACGGGCGGGGGCGGCTGGCAGCGGTTCGCCTCCGGCGCGGCCGATGCGCTGCGAGGGCTGACCGAAGGACTGCGGCCCGGGCGCGACGCGGTGGTGGTCACCTCCGGCGGAGTGCTGGCGGCCCTGTGCGGGGGGCTGCTGTCCGCCCCGCCGGCCGGGATCGTGGCGCTGAACCGGGTCACCGTCAACGCCGCGATCACCACCCTCGTCGCGGGCTCCTCCGGCATCAGCCTGCTGGCCTTCAACGACCACGCGCACTTCGCCGGGGAGCGGCGCGCGCTGCTCACCTACCGCTGACCCGGTACCCGAAAGCCGCCCCGGCCGGACGAGGAGTCCGGCCGGGGCGGCGGCGTCACGGGACGGGCGCGGAAGGCGCAGGGGGCGGAGGAGCGCCTCCGTGCCCGCCGTGTCAGGACAGGCTCGCCAGCGCCCGGTTGAGGGTCTGCGACGGGCGCATGACGGCCGAGGCCTTGGCGTCGTCGGGGCGGTAGTAGCCGCCGATGTCGGCCGGGGAGCCCTGGACGGCGGCCAGCTCGCCGACGATCGTCCGCTCCTGCTCGTCCAGCTCCCGCGCCAGCGGGCCGAAGGCCTGCGCGAGCTCGGCGTCGTCGGTCTGCTTCGCCAGCTCCTGGGCCCAGTACAGCGCCAGGTAGAAGTGGCTGCCGCGGTTGTCGATGCCGCCGATACGGCGGGTGGGCGACTTGTCCTCGTTGAGGAAGGTGGCCGTGGCCCGGTCGAGGGTGTCGGCCAGCACCTGGGCCTTGGCGTTGCCCGTGGTCTGGGCCAGGTGCTCGAAGCTGACCGCCAGGGCCAGGAACTCGCCCAGGCTGTCCCAGCGCAGGTAGTTCTCCTTGACCAGCTGCTGGACGTGCTTGGGCGCGGAGCCGCCGGCGCCGGTCTCGAACAGGCCGCCGCCGTTCATCAGCGGGACGACGGAGAGCATCTTGGCGCTCGTGCCCAGCTCGAGGATCGGGAACAGGTCGGTGAGGTAGTCGCGCAGCACGTTGCCGGTGACCGAGATGGTGTCCTCGCCCCGGCGGATGCGCTCCAGGGAGAACTTCGTGGCCTCCACCGGCGCCATGATCTCGATCCGCAGGCCCTCGGTGTCGTGCTCGGCCAGGTAGGTGCGGACCTTCTCGATCAGCCTGGCGTCGTGGGCGCGGGTCTCGTCCAGCCAGAACACCGCCGGGGCGCCGGTGGCGCGGGCGCGGGTGACGGCCAGCTTGACCCAGTCCCTGATCGGGGCGTCCTTGGTCTGGCACATGCGGAAGATGTCGCCGGCGCCGACCGTCTGCTCCAGCACGACGTTGCCGTCGCCGTCGGTGACCCGGACGGTGCCGGTGGCCGGGATCTCGAAGGTCTTGTCGTGACTGCCGTACTCCTCGGCCTTCTGCGCCATCAGGCCGACGTTGGGCACCGAGCCCATGGTGGCCGGGTCGAAGGCGCCGTTGGCCCGGCAGTCGTCGATGACGGCCTGGTAGACGCCGGAGTAGGAGCTGTCGGGCAGGACCGCGAGGGTGTCGTGCTCCTGTCCGTCGGGGCCCCACATGTGGCCGGAGGTGCGGATCATGGCCGGCATGGAGGCGTCGACGATGACGTCGCTGGGGACGTGCAGGTTGGTGATGCCGCGGTCGGAGTCGACCATGGCCAGCTCCGGGCCCTCGGCCAGCTCGGCCTCGAAGGACTCCTTGATCTTCGCGCCCTCGGGCAGCGACTCCAGGCCCTTGAGGATGCCGCCGAGGCCGTCGTTCGGGGTGAGGCCGGCGGCGGCGAGGGTCTGACCGTACTCGGCGAAGGTCTTCGGGAAGAAGGCGCGCACCACGTGACCGAAGATGATCGGGTCGGAGACCTTCATCATGGTGGCCTTCAGGTGGACCGAGAACAGCACGCCCTCGGCCTTGGCGCGGGCGACCTGCTCCTTCAGGAACTCGCGCAGCGCGGCCACCCGCATGACGGCCGCGTCCACGACCTCGCCGGCGAGCACGGGCACGGACTCGCGCAGCACGGTGGTGGAGCCGTCGTCGCCCACCAGCTCGATGCGGAGGGCGTCGTCCTTGGCGAGGACCGCGGACTTCTCGGTGGAGCGGAAGTCGTCCACGCCCATGGTCGCCACGTTGGTCCTGGACTCCGCGGTCCAGGCGCCCATGCGGTGCGGGTGGGTCTTGGCGTAGTTCTTCACCGAGGCGGGGGCGCGGCGGTCGGAGTTGCCCTCGCGCAGCACCGGGTTGACGGCGCTGCCCTTGACCTTGTCGTAGCGGGCGCGGATCTCCCGCTCCTCGTCGGTCTTGGGGTCGTCGGGGTAGTCCGGGAGCGCGTAGCCCTTCTCCTGGAGTTCGGCGATCGCGGCCTTGAGCTGCGGGATGGAGGCCGAGATGTTCGGCAGCTTGATGATGTTGGCCTGGGGGGTCTTGGCCAGCTCGCCGAGCTCGGCGAGCGCGTCACCGATGCGCTGCTCCTCCTTGAGGTACTCGGGGAAGACCGCGATGATCCGCCCCGCCAGGGAGATGTCACGGCTCTCCACGGCGACGCCCGCCTTGGCGGCGTAGGCCCTGACCACCGGCAGGAAAGAGTACGTCGCCAGGGCCGGGGCCTCGTCGGTCTGTGTGTAGATGATGGTCGAGTCAGTCACCGGGTGCTCCGCTCCACGTCTGCAACATTGCTCGACATCAAGATATCCCGTGGAGGGCCTTCCCCCGAAAGTGCCCTGCCCCTTGTGGTGGCGCGAGCGCGCCACCACAAGGGGCAGGGTGGGGGGCGGGGCCACGGGGCCCGCAGTCCCGGTCGGCTCAGTAGGGCCCGTTGACGTTGTCGATCGAGCCGTAGCGGTCTGCCGCGTAGTTGCAGGCGGCGACGATGTTGGCGACCGGGTCGTACTGGCTGTTCGCCGTGCCCGGGACGTGGTAGGCGTCGAAGGTCGGCTTGATGACCTGGAGCAGGCCGATCGAGGGGGTGCCGCGCTGGGCGTTGATGTCCCAGTTGTTGACCGCGTTCGGGTTGCCGCCGGACTCGCGGATGATGTTGCGGTGGATGCCCTCGTAGGTGCCGGGGATGCCGTTGGCCCGCATGATGTCCAGGGCCTCGCGGATCCAGCCGTCGAGGTTGTCCGCGTAGGCCTTCGGCGAGGCCTGGGGCGCGGTCTTCTCCGCGGTCGGGCGGGCCTGGGTGCGGTCGGCGCGCTGCGGGGCGCGCTCCTGCTCTGCGCCGGAGGACCGGGCGGCCAGTCTCAGCTCCTGGCCGGGGAGGATCAGGTGCGGGTTGTCACCGACGGTCTCGCGGTTGGCGTCGTAGACCGTCTGCCAGCCACCCTCCACACCGTGGGCGGTGGCGATCCGGTGGAGGGTGTCGCCGGGGGCGACTGTGTGGGAGCCGGCGGCGGGCTTGCGCTCGGCCCCGGCCTTCGCTCCCGCCTTCACTTCGGACTCGCCGCCCGTCTGGGTGGCGGGGGCGCTGTCGGGCGCGCCGGAGTCCCGGGTGAGCCCGGCCGCCGGTCCGCAGGTGGGCCAGGCTCCCGGTCCCTGGAGTTCGAGCAGCTTCTCACCGGCGGTGATCTGCTCCTGCTTGGTGGCCAGGTCGGCGCGCGGCGCGTACTCGGTGCCGCCGGCCGCCTCCCAGCTGGACTGCGAGAACTGCAGACCGCCGTAGTAGCCGTTGCCGGTGTTGATGGACCAGTTGTCGCTGCTCTCGCACTCGGCGACCTTCTCCCACACCTCGGCGGAAGCCGCGTTCGCACTGCCGGCCGCGACCATCGGCGCCGCGATTCCCGCACCACCGGCCGCGGCGACCAGGGAAATCCGGGAGAACTGACGGGAAATCAAAGACTTGCTCGGACGACGGTGGCGACCACGAGACATGGGTGTGAGTCCTCTCCCACGCCTACGAGGTTAGCTGTCGGATTCGGGCTGGAGTTGCCCGGCCTTCCCGGGTGCTCGAGGGCACTTCGGGAAAGGCTTCACCCCAAGCCGGATCGCGGAAAAATCGCGGTCGCGGCACTTAACTCGGTTTCCCCGCTCCTGCCATGGTCGGCTGCGCTCCCTCCACCGGCCGGGCGGCAGGACTCGGCGTCCCGGCGGTGGAACCTCCGCGATGCGGCGGAGGCCAGGACACATAAACACAACCAATTCACAGAGACAAGGCGCTGGAAGAGCAAGGCCCTTCGCGCTGTCACCGAGTCGTGAATCATGAACACGGTCCGCACAGGATCTCGGCCGGATCACGACGCCCCGGGACAGTCGAGCACAAGTCAAATCTCCGGGTGACACGGAGAATCCGGGAGACAGGGGAACTGGATCTTCCCTCGAAGGGCAAGCAGGGCAATCGAAACTGTGACTCCGGTCACACGGCCGGAAAGAGGGTCCTTTACATCAACCTTTTCCAGACCAAGCAGCTTTAAGGCCCAGGAGTGTGCAAGGAGGCTGATTCCCCGGATTCCCACCCGCCTTCACCGCACGACCGGAACACTCCCCGACGGCTTCGGGGTCACCCCCGGCCCTCCGCGGCACCCCGCGAACAAGCGCGCGGCGCCGCACCCGTCGCCCACCGGATTCACCCGCCCCCCGCCGAACGGCGAAGCATGCGCGCCCCTCTTCACCGGGGGACCGAGAGGTCGAGGCGTGGTCAGCGGTGGGCCGTTGCGGTCAGGTGCCCGAGTGCGGCGCGGCCGGGCGGGCCCCAGGTGGGCTTGCCGCCGGGGCGGCCGTGGACGCCGGCGTCCCCGACGAGAAGGCGGGTGAGGGCCTTCGAAACCGCCCAGCCGCGGGCGCGGCGCGGGGTGGCCGCGTCCGGGGCCGGCCGATATGCGGCATGGAAGCGGTCGGCGGCGGCGTCCTCCCAGACTGCGCGGACGGCGTCCGGGCCGGGCACCAGTCCCGCCTCCGTGGCCGCGTCGAGCTGCCCGGCGAATCCCTCGGTACGGTCCGCCAGTGGTCCCCCGTGGTAGCGACCGGCTGGAGCCCCGGCGGGAGCGGGCCGATGGAGGGCGGTGAGGAAGGCGGCCAGGGCGTCGGCCGCCTCCGCGGCGCGCGTGACGGGCGCCCGGTCGACGGGCTCGCCCGGCACCCAGGTGGTGACGGTCCAGGGCCGCGGAAACCGCTCGGAGGGCTCACCCAGGCGGTGCGGGTACGGGGACCGGCAGCGGCAGGCTCGGGGCGAGTGCGGGCAGCCACGCGTACTCCTTGCGCAGCAGCTCGTCCGCGGACCTCGTCGCCCAGGGCAGCCGTACGGCGAGGTCGTCGCCGAGCCGCCACAGCCGGTTGTCCCAACCACGCGCGCCGAGCTTCAGCGGGCGGTCGGCCAGATCGGGGTGCTGGTCGCGCAGCAGGTCCCGGACCGGCTCCGCGGTGATCTCGATCTCGGTATGGGTCATGCGAAGGCACGCTAACCGCACGGGAGTCCGGCGTCTGCGACGCCCGGCCTCCGCGCCACCGCCCGACGGCGTGGAACTCACGGCCACCGGTCCCGGCACGAGGGCCAATGCCCGGCGGCACAGGACAATCGCCGAGGCAGACGGTCCTCAGGGAGCGTCCGCGTAGGCGAGGTGGGTGCCGCAGACGGTACAGCGGAAGAGCATGGCGGTCGCCCCCTCCCCCAGGTGGGTCAGGAAGCGCTCGGGTTCGTCCTCGTCGTGCCGGCCCTCGATACGCAGATCGGCCCGCAGCCGGTCGAGGGCATCGGGATGTGCCGCCAACCCGGCGTAACCGACCTCGCCCACGAAGGCGGCCGCGTCGTGACAGTGGACGAGCCAGCGCGGATCCTGCCAGGCGTGGAATCCGGGAGTGCGGCGGGTGACCTCGTGGACGACGTCCTCGCCGACGCCGTCGAGCCCACAGGAGTCGGCGAACTCCCCGGCGAAGCGTTCGGCCGCGCTCCCGTCCGCGATGCACCACGGGCAGAAGCGTCCGCCGACCTCGTCGGCGGTGTAGAAGGCCGCCGTGTAGATCCAGCCCGTGCCGCGGCCGCAGCACGCGCACGTCTCGGCGGACGCGCGGATGGAACCGCTCGCCAGGGGATCCGGGTGGTACCGGAAGAAGGGCAGGCCGGTACTCATCGCCGCTTCCCGATCCACGCTTCGGTGGCCACACCAGCTGATTCCACAGGGACAGTCTGTCCGCGAGGACGCCCGCGACCAAACGGCGGTTCCGACCCCCTGCCGGACATCGGGAACCCCGTCGGCCCCTTGCGTTTCGGGCACCGGCGATTCGGCCAACTCTCGCCTCTCGACGGAGGGCTCCCGCGCGGCGCTCGAGTGGTCGGCCCCTTGCCGAGCAAGGGGCCCGGCACGTCCGAAATCGAGCGCGCTCGGTTCCGTCGCCGCGTCGTTATGCCGTGCATCGCCGAGCCATCCGGGTGCGGTGCCGGCCCACAAGGAGAGACGCAGATGACGGTGACCAACGCCCCGACCACACGCACGGATACGGAGACGCCTCCCCCGCCACCACCGGCCACCATCACCTTCGAGGGCCAGCACGGCAAGAACCCCCTGGCGGAGGCCGGTTTCGGGGCGATGTGCCGGCGTCTGCCCGCCGTGCTCGGACACACCGCGCGCATGGCCTGGGCCGTCGACAGGTCCTGCGTCGTGCTCCTGCTGGCATGCCAGCTGCTGGCCGGCGCCACGGCCGCGACCGTCCTGGCGTTCACCGCGCAGGCCATGACCCACCTTCTGGGCACCGGCACCGCATCCGAACGCCTGCACGGCGCGCTGCCCGCCCTGGCCGTCGTGACGGCCGCCGCGGGACTCGGCCGGATCAGCGGCGCCCTGGCCTCCTACGCCGACGGGCGGATCACCCCGCGGCTGACGACCGAGGCGGACATCGCGCTGGTGGCCGCCGTATGCCGCGTGGAGGCCTCCGCGTACGGCGAGGACGGGTTCGCCGACCGGCAGGAGGCCGCCGAGGTCGGAGTCACCCGTACCCGGCTGATGGTGCAGGACGGCCAGCGGTTCATGGCGGCCCTCATCCGCATGACCGCCGCCGGCGGCGTCATCACCGCCCTGCACCCGATGATGCTGCCCCTGCTCCTGCTGGCCGTGATCCCCGCCGGCGTCGGCGCCGTGCTGTCCGCCCGCGTCGACTACGAGACCCACTACCTCAACGTCGGCGACCGCAACGTGCGCTCCATGATGCGCTGGTGGGCCACCTACTCCCGCTACGGCGACGAGGTCCGCGCCAACGGCATGACCGGCTACCTCGTCTACTGGTACCGCGCCCTGTCGGACCGGATCGACCAGCGCACCCTGACCGCCGCGCCCCGCATGCTGCGCATCACCCTGGCCACCAGCGCCCTGGGCGGCACGTTCCTGCTGGGCACCTGGGCCACCCTCGCCTGGCTGGCCACCACCGGGCGGGTGGCCCTGCCCGTCGCCGCCACCGCGGTCGTCGCCGTCCAGACCACCCTGGCCGCGCTCTCCCAGTTCGTCATCCACGGCGCCGCGATGTTCCACACCTCGCTCTACCTGGCCGACATGCGCTCCTTCCTCGACCTGGCCGCCGACCGCGCACCCCGGCGCGGCCAGGCTGCCATCCCCGACCGGGTGGACGAGATCCGGCTGGAGGAGGTCGTCTATCAGTACCCCGGCAAGGACGAGCCGGCCGTCAACGGCGTCTCCCTCACCCTGCGCCGCGGCGAGATCCTGGCCGTCGTCGGCGAGAACGGCTCGGGTAAGTCCACCCTGGTCAAGCTCATCACCGGCATCCTCCTGGCCGACGAGGGCCGCGTCCTGTGGGACGGCACCGACCTCGCCGCCGCCGACCCCGATGCGGTGTGGAAACGCACCGCCCTCGTCCCGCAGAACTCCGCCTGCTGGCCACTGCGCACCCGCGAGAACATCACCCTCGGCCAGCCCAGGACGTACGACGACGCCCCCGTGTGGGAGGCCGTCGACGCCGTCGGCATGCGCGAGGCGGTCGAGAAACTGCCCCGCCGGCTCGACACCCTCCTGGCCAGAGAGCTGTGGGGCGGCGCCGAACTGTCCGGCGGCCAGTGGCAGCGCCTGGCCTGCGGCCGGGCCCTGTACCGGCAGTCCCCCCTGCTGATCCTGGACGAACCGACCTCCCAGATGGACGCGCGCGGCGAACACCGGATCTTCCTGGAGACCAAACGCATCGCCGCCGAGCGCATGACCATCGTCGTCACCCACCAACTGGAGAACACCCGCCTGGCCGACCGCATCATCGTCATGCGCGAGGGACGCGTGATCGAACAAGGCCGGTACGAGGAACTGGCCGACTCCGGCGGCCTGTTCGCCGAACTCCTCGCCCTGTCCCAGGACCGGTGAGGAACGCGGCACCCCGGCATGACCTCCGCCGTAACACCGCGGCCCGGGGGAGCAAACACCACTGCTTCCCCGGCCGCAACACCCGGGCCGCCCGGCCACGGCCCATCCGACGGCCCATGCACCACACCCACCGCGACTCGCGGGTCGCCGGGATGCGGGGGCGTCCGGTCCGCGGCTCATCTCGGAGTTGTACGCGGCGTAGTCAGCACCGAGTCAGCACGGGAGTCGGCACCGCGCTCCCGAACCACACCCGAGCGGGGCAACTCGGACACCCTCCCGCCCGGCCCTGCCGGCCCCCGCGCGGGGCCGCCGGCCGCGCGCCCGCCCCGCAGCATGGCGGGCGCGCGCACCGCGGCGCGCGGAACTGTGGTGTCCCACCACATACGCCCGCGACCTGGGCTTTCCTACGGTGTGGCGGCACACGGACGTCCCCGTCGAGTGTCAGGAAGTGGTGCCGATGCCGTCACCCGCAAGCGCCCCGCCCACCCCTTCGAGCCTGAAACGCGTGGTCACCGCGTCCCTGATCGGCACCACCATCGAGTGGTACGACTTCTTCCTCTACGGCTCCGCCGCCGCGCTCGTCTTCGACAAGCTGTTCTTCCCCGAGTCCGACCCGCTGGTGGGAACGCTGCTGGCCTTCGTGACGTACGCGGTCGGCTTCGTCGCCCGCCCGGTCGGCGCGCTGGTCTTCGGGCACTACGGCGACCGGCTGGGCCGCAAGAAGCTGCTGGTGATCAGCCTGCTGATGATGGGCGGCGCGACCTTCGCGATCGGGCTGCTGCCCACCCACGCCCAGCTCGGCTCCGCGGCGGCCGTCCTGCTGACCGTGCTGCGGCTGGTGCAGGGTTTCGCGCTCGGCGGCGAGTGGGGCGGCGCGGTGCTGCTGGTGTCGGAGCACGGCGACGCGCGCCGGCGTGGCTTCTGGGCGTCCTGGCCGCAGACCGGCGCTCCGGCGGGCCAGTTGCTGGCCACCGCCGTACTGGCGGTGCTGACGGCGGTGCTGTCGGAGGAGGCGTTCGTCTCCTGGGGCTGGCGTGTGCCGTTCCTGCTGTCCGGGGTGCTGGTGCTGGTGGGCCTGTGGATCCGGCTGTCGGTCGACGAGTCGCCGGTCTTCAAGGCCGCTCTGGCGAAGGCCGAGGCGCGCAGGGCCGCCGAGGGTGCCGGGAACTCCGAGGGCGCGTCGGCGAAGGCGGAGACCATGCCGCTGCTGGCCGTACTGCGCCACCACTGGCGCGACGTGCTGATCGCGATGGGCGCGCGGATGGCGGAGAACATCAGCTACTACGTCATCACCGCCTTCGTCCTGGTCTACGGCACCAAGCACCTGGAGATGGAGAAGCAGGCGGTGCTCAACGCGGTGCTGATCGCCTCGGCCGTCCACTTCGCGGCGATCCCGGTGTGGGGCGCGCTGTCGGACCGGTGGGGCCGCAAGCCGGTCTACCTGCTGGGCGCGGCCGGGGTCGGTCTGTGGGCGTTCCCGTTCTTCTGGCTGATCGACACCGAGTCCTTCGGCGCGGTGCTGCTGGCGGTGACGGTCGGGCTGGTTCTCCACGGCGCGATGTACGCCCCGCAGGCGGCGTTCTTCTCCGAGCTGTTCGCCACCCGGGTGCGCTACTCGGGGGCCTCGATCGGCGCACAGTTCTCGTCGGTCGCCGCCGGCGCCCCGGCCCCGCTGATCGCCACCGCCCTGCTGGCGGACTTCGGGGGTTCGACGCCGGTGGCGCTGTACGTGATCGCCGCCGCGCTGCTCACCCTGCTCGCGGTCGGGGTCGCCAAGGAGACCCGGATGCGGGATCTGGAGCGGATCGGCGAGCCCGGTGAGCCGGGGAGGCGGGAGAGCCCGGGGAGGGTGCCGCCCCCGCGCGACGGTGTCTCCTCCTCCGCGGACGGCCGCTGAGCGGTGTCGCCCGCCGGCCGCCCCGAGGGACGGCCGGCGGGCGGTCAGCGGGCGACGGCGGCGGACATCCGGTACAGCCGCAGCGCGAGCTGTACCTCCAGGGCCCTCTCCGGGCACTGCCAGTCGCTCCCCAGCAGACGTCCGACCCGCTCCAGCCGCTGGGCCACGGTGTTGACGTGGACGTGGAGCACGTCCTTGGTGCGGGCCGGGCTGGAGCCGGAGGCGAAGTACGCCTCCAGGGTGCCCACCAGATCCGTTCCGCGGCGCTCGTCGTACTCCAGGAGCGGGCCGAGGGTGCGGTGGACGAAGCCGTCGACGTCCCGGCCGTCGGCCAGCAGCAGTCCGAGGAAGCCGAGGTCCCCGGCTCCCGCGCCCTCGCCGAAGCGGCCCAGCAGCCGGAGGGTGTCCAGGCAGCGGCGGGCCTCGTCGCAGGCGGCGGCCACCGCCGCCGGGTCGGCGGCGGGCGCGGGCACCGGCGGGGAGGCGCCGACGGTGACGGGGGCGTGGACGGCCGCGCCGAGCTGGGCGGCGACCTGCCGGGCCGTGCCGCCCGGATCCCCCGGGGTCCCGCCCCCCGCGGCGCCCTCTCCGCCGGCCAGCGGCAGCAGCAGGACGGTTCCGCCCTCGCGGGCGGCGGCCAGTCCGTGCCGGGTGGCGGCCAGGTGGGAGGCGGCCGACCACAGCCGCTGCCGGTCGGTGGTCTCGCGCTGTCCCGTGCCGCCGCCGGTGTCCAGCCGGGCGGCGAGGACGACGTGGGGGATGTCGAGGTCGGCGCCGAGCCGGGCGGCGCGCTCGCGCAGCAGCCGGGGGTCGCGGTCGGCCGCGTCCAGCAGGTCGTCCAGGAGTTCGCCGCGCACCCGCTGCTCGGCCTCGCCCGCCGAGCGGCGGGCCAGCAGCAGCAGTGAGGTGACCATGGCGGCGCGCTCCAGGGTGCGCTGGTCCGTGGGGTCGAGTTCGCGGTGGCCGCGCAGCACCAGCGCGCCCAGCAGTTCGCCGCCCGCGGAGACGGCCGCCACCCAGGAGTCGCCGTCACGCACCGCGTGGCCGTCGCGGCGGGAGCGCTCGACGGCCCGGGCGGGCGTGCTCCCGCCTCCTTCGGGTATCTCCGCGAACTCCACTTCCCCGTCCAGCACTTCGGAGACGGCGGCGGCCACGTCGTCCACGCCTTTGCCGCGCAGCACCAGTTCGGTGAGCCGGTCGTGGACCTCCGAGGAGCGTTCGATGGCGGCACTGCGGTCGCGGATGATGGCGTTGGCGGCCTCCAGTTCGGCCATCGCCTCGCGGGTCTCGGCCAGCAGCCGGGCGGTGTCGATGGCGACGGCCGCGTGGGCGGCGAAGGAGGCCAGCAGCGCGACCTGCTCGCGGTCGAAGACGCGGGGGCGGCGGTCGGCCGCGAAGAGCACGCCGATCACCTCGCGTCCGAGCATCAGCGGCACTCCGAGGATGGCCACCAGTCCCTCGTCGCCGACTCCGGAGTCGATGTTGCGGGTGTGCAGGAAACGCTCGTCTCGCATGTAGTCGTCGGTGACGTAGGGGCGGGCGGTCTGTGCGACCAGCCCGCCCAGGCCCTCCCCCATGCCCAGGCGCAGCTGCTGGAAGTGCGCGGAGACCGATCCCTCGGTGACGCGCATGTAGGTGTCGCCGGCCTCGGGGTCGTTGATGGTCATGTAGGCGACCTCGGTTCCCAGCAGGGAGCGGGCGCGCTGGACGATGGCACGCAGCACGTCGTCCAGCTCCCGCACCCCCGCCAGGTCGTGCGCCGTGGCGAACAGCGCCGTCAGTTCCGCCTCGCGCCTGCGGCGCCCCTCCAGTTCGGAGCGCACCCGCAGGGCGAGGAGCCGGGCGCGGTCCGCCGCGGGGGAGCCGTCCGGCCGCCCGGGCCGTTCGTACTCCTCGGCGGGCGCGCCGCGGGCGAGGAGTTCCAGGAACTCCAGGGGCACGGATTCGGCGGCGGGCTCGATGGCCGGTCCGGCGGCGGGCTCGGCCGCGTGGTGCTCGGGCATGGGCACAGGGATACCTGCCGGTGGTACGGGCGCGCCAGGGTCGGTGCGCGGGCGTGTGCGCCCGGCGCGCCGGGGCGTGGATCGTTTACGCCGGGGCGCGGGCCGGTTGCGCCGGGGCGCGGGTCAGTGCGCCGTCCAGCCGCCGTCCATCACCAGGGACGCGCCGGTGACGAAGGACGCCTGCGGACCGCACAGGTAGGCGACGGCCTCGGCGACCTCCTCCGGCTCGATCAGCCGCTTGACGGCGGCGTCGGCGAGCATGACCTCGGAGACCACGCGGTCGGCGGGGATGCCGTGGGCCTCGGACTGGTCGGCGATCTGACGCTCCACCAGCGGAGTGCGCACATAGGCGGGGTTGACGCAGTTGGAGGTGACGCCGTGGGCCGCCCCCTCCAGGGCGACTACCTTGGACAGTCCCTCCAGCCCGTGCTTGGCGCTGACGTAGGCGGACTTGTAGGGGGAGGCACGCAGCCCGTGGACCGAGGAGATGTTGACGATCCGGCCCCAGCCCCGGCCGTACATGTGCGGCAGGGCTCCGCGCACCAGCCGGAAGGGGGCCTCCAGCATCACCGTCAGCACGGTGCGGAAGACCTCCGGCGGGAACTCCTGGACGGGGCGGACCAGTTGGAGTCCGGCGTTGTTGACCAGCACATCGGTGCCGGCGGCGGCCCGCTCGGCGGCGTCGAGGTCGGTGAGGTCGAGGTGGACCGGCTCCAGGGTGCCGGGCAGGCCCTGTGCCCGCTCCGCGAGCCCTCGCAGCCCTTCGGCGTCCCGGTCCACCGCGCGGACCCCGGCGCCCGCGGCGGCCAGCCGCAGGGCGCAGGCCCTGCCGATGCCTCCGGCGGCGCCGGTGACCAGGGCGGTGCGGCCGGCGAGGTCCAGCGGCACGGCGGGGACGCCCGGGGCCGGGCCGGAGGCGGGGGACGGGGGGACGGTACGCGGGGTTCGCGGCGCGGTCATGGCCAGCACCCTAGGCAGCGGCCGCTCCCCCACCGATGTGCGTCGCACCCATACTTCACTCCCCCGCGATGGTCTGGAACCACGTGGGTCCGTCGCCGCCCGCCCGCTCGATGCGCGTCAGCGCGAACTCCTCCAGCGGGGGCAGCTCGTCCGGGCCGAACCATCCCACTTCCAGGGACTCCTCGTCGTTGACCCGCGCCCGTCCGCCCACCGCCCGGCAGCGGAAGGACATGTCCACGAACTGGCAGACGTCGCCGTTGGGGTAGCGGACCGGGGCCAGCGTCTGCACCAGCACCAGCCGCTCGGGCACGGTCCGCACCGCGGTCTCCTCGTACACCTCGCGCACCACGGCGTCGGCCGGCTGCTCGCCGGGCTCGGGGATGCCTCCGATGATCGACCAGTGGCCGGTGTCGGCCCGTCGTACGAGCAGGACGCGGCCCTCGTCGTCGAAGACGACGGCGCTGGTGCCGGGCAGGAAGAGCAGCCGCCGCCCCACGTCGGCGCGCAGGTCGCGGATGAAGTCGGGAGTCGCCATGCCGCGAGCCTACGGACCCGCCGCCGGCCGGCGCGAGCGCCCGTGTGTGTCCGGGGCGGACGTGTTCTCGCCGGGGCGTATCCCGGTGTCGGTCCCAGCGGCTACGGTGTGCCCCACGTCACGGCCCGCGACGGGCGCCCGGAGCACCTCCGGGCCCGGCGCGGCGGCCGTTTGTCTCGGGGGGTCGCAGACGATGGCTTCACCGGCGCTCGGATCACTGTCCGCCGCACCGGAGCGAAGCGGCGTGCCGGATACCGCCGGCGCCGCGTTACTGGGCTGCTGTGCCGGCTGGGCGCTGCTGTGCGCGGCCGGGCGGGACGCCCGGCCGGAGGGGGTGCTGCTGGCGGTGCTGGCGGTGGCCGCCGGATACGCCTGCGGGCGGATCGGGGGTTCCCCGCTGCCGGTCGCCGCGCCGGCCGGGGTGGCGCTGGCCGGGCTGGGCTCGCTCCTTGTGTCTCCCGCCCTCCCGCTGCCGGATCCGTCGGCCGCCGTGCCGGCCGGGCGGGCGGGTGCCGAGGCCGCGCTGGCGGTGCTGGCGGCGGGCGCGGCGTGCTGTGCCGCGTGGGCGGCGGGAAGCGCGCGGTCGCGGCGGCTGCTGCGCGTACTGGCCCTGGTGGTCGCGGCGGCGGCGCTGGCGGCCGGTTCGCCCGCCGGGTGCGCCGCGGCGCTCGGGGTGCTGCTGTGCTCACAGGTCGCGGGCCGGGTGCGCCGCAGGGCGCCGGTGCTGGTCGCGCTGGCGGCGGTGGCCGCGGCCGTGGTGGGCGCCGTCTGGGCGGTGGCCGGCGGCGTGGGGCCGGCGGCGCTGGAGAAGCCGCTACGGGAGACGCTCACCTCGCAGCGGGTCGTGCTGTGGCGGGAGGCCGCGGCGCTCGCGGCGGAGCATCCGGTGCGCGGCGCGGGGCCCGACCGGTTCGGCGCCCTGAACCGGGCCGCCGAGCGGGGTGCCGCCCCGGACGGCAAACCGCACTCGGCGCCGCTGCAGACGGCGGCCGAGCAGGGGGTGCCCGGTGTGCTGCTGATGGGCGCCGCCTTCGGCTGGGTGCTGCTCGCGCTGTACCGGTCACCGCGCCCGACACCGGTGGTGCTGACGGCGGGCGTGGCGCTCACGGGGCTGGCCGCGGTGGCGAGCGTGGGCAACGCTCTGAGCTTCAGCCAGGTCACCATGGGTGCGGGGCTGCTGGTGGGGCTGGCGACCGCCGGGGAGGGCTGGGACGTTCCGTAGGCGGCCGCGCGGTGGGCGGCGCGGTGGGCCGGGGGTGGCGAACGCTCGGCCGTCCCCGATCGGCCACCCGGCCCGGCCGCCTCGCTCAGCCGGTCCGTACGGCGCGCTCCGCCGCCAGCAGCCGCCCTTCGGCGTAGCCGCGCGCGGGGCCGGACAGCTCGGTGGGCCTGCCGCTGTGGAGGACGGTCAGGGTGCCGGTGGAGGGCGCCTGCGGGTCCGGTTCCGCGCCGATGCGCCGCAGCGCCTGGGCGGCGACCGCGGCGGCCGAGCCGTACAGCACCGGCTCGGGGGCCAGTGGGGAGCGGACGGCCGCGCGGATGCGCTCGGCGACCAGTTCGTAGTGGGTGCAGCCCAGCACCACGGACCGCACCGCGCGCGGGGTGAGGGCGGCGGCCGCGGCGACGGCCGCGTCGACGGCGGCCCCGTCCCCCTTCTCCACGGCGTCGGCCAGCCCGTGGCAGGGCACCTCGGTGATCTCGGCGCCGTTGCCGAACCGGGCGATGAGGCGGCGCTGGTAGGGACTGCCGGTGGTGGCGGGGGTGGCCCAGACGGCCAGGGGGCCGCCCGCGGCGGCGGCCGGCTTGACGGCCGGCACCGTGCCGACGACCGGCACCGCCGGCTCCAGTTCGGCGCGCAGCACCTCCAGTGCGTGCACGGAGGCGGTGTTGCAGGCGACGATGAGCGCGTCGGGCCCGTACGCGGCGGCCGCCCGCGCACAGTCCAGGGCGCGGGCGGCGATGTCCTCGGCGGTCCGCGGTCCCCAGGGCATGCTGTCGGGGGCGGAGGACAGGACGAGGTCGGCGTCGGGTCTCGCACGCCGTACCGCGGCCGCGGCGGCCAGCAACCCGATCCCGGAGTCCACAAGCGCGATTCTCACGGATCACAGCGTACGGGCACGGGCGGGCGCGGCGCCCACCGGACGGCTCGGCCGGCCCCGCGTGCGGGGGACCGCCGGGGGGAGGTCACTTGCGGCCGGGTGTCCACCGCATGCCCCAGCCGTAGGCCTGGTCCACCGTCCGCTGCGGGCTCACCCCTCGCTCGGGCACCAGGAAGCGCGACTCGCGCCGGACGACGAGGTCGCCTCCGTCGTTGGTGATCAGCGCCAGGGCGCAGACGGTGGAGGGGAGGTCGCACTCGTCGAGGGAGAAGCCGACGGGCGCGCCGTGCTGGGGTGTGAGCGTCACCGTGGCGTTGAGGCCGGCGAAGCTGCGGGCGCCCTCGTAGATCGTGACGAAGATCAGGATCCGCCGGATCCTCTCCTTGTGGTCGAGGTTGATCGTGAGGTTCTCGCCGGTCTCCACGGCGCCGGTGCGGTCGTCGCCGTCGAGATGGACGTACGGCGGCCGGTGCAGCGCACCGAAGGCGTTGCCGAGTGCCTGGACGACTCCCTTGGTGCCGTCGGTGAGTTCGTACAGGGCGCACAGGTCCAGATCGAGGCCGGTCTGCGGTGCCAGGGCCCGGCTCAGCCTGCTCCCCCAGCCCTCGGGCTGCCTGCGCGTGCTCCAGTCGAGGTTGACGCGCATCGCGCCGGAGGTGCCGCCCTGTTTGGCCAGGGAGACCGTGGGCGCCTCCTTGGTCAGGGTGACCTTGCTCAGCCGCACCGGCCGCTGTGCCGGCTGTGGTGAGGGGGCGGCCGCGGGGGCCTGGGGCGGAGGCGCGGCGGCGGAGGCCGGCTGCGCGGGGGCGGCGGGGGCCGGCGGCGTCCGCGGCGTCGGCGGCTCGTCGACGGTGATCCCGAAGTCGGTGGCGAGACCGGCCAGTCCGCTGTCGTACCCCTGCCCGACGGCCCGGAACTTCCAGGCGCCCTGCCTGCGGTAGAGCTCGCCGAGCACGAAGGCGGTCTCGACGGTGGCGTCCCGGCTGTCGAACCGGGCGAGTTCGGTTCCGCCGCCCGCGTCGAGCACGCGTACGCACAGCCCCGGTACCCGGCCGAAGTCCCCGCCGTCCGCGGAGGCGGCCACCACGATCCTGTCGACGGCGGGCTCGACGCGGGCGAGGTCCACGGCGAGGGTGTCGGTCACGGCGCCGCCCGCGGCGCGCTTCCCCTCGTGGCGCACGGCTCCCGAGGCGTGGCGGGCCTGGTTGTAGAAGACGAGGTCGTCGTCCGAGCGGACCCTGCCCGAGGAGGCCAGCAGCAGTGCAGAGGCGTCCACGTCCGGCACTCCGGGCCCGGTGCTCCATCCCACCTCGACCCTGACCGAGTCCGCGGGAACCGGGACGTTGGCGCCTTTGAGCATGGTCATGCTTCCCTCTTCCGTGAGCGGGCCGTCCGCGCCCGCCGTGCTCCGCCGGTCTCCCGGCCCCCACGGAGGCGGGATGACCGTTTTCTTCATCTTTGGCCGCAGCCGCGGCCGATGACCGCGCAGAGCCCGTCAAATGACCTTCTTTTCGCTCTCCCCAACCAGCACATCGTGGGCTTAACTTATGAGTATGACGTCCCCCCGCAGCACCTATGGCGGTGGCTACTACAGCGCGCCGTCCTTCGCTGACACCCCGATCTACGACAGCCTGGTCGCCGAGCGGGGCACCCCTCAGATCGCGCCCATACGCGTTCCGGCGTCCCCGTACGAGACCTCGGACCATCTGCCCGCCCTCCCGGCCGCGCTGCCCGCGCTGCCGTCGGGGCCCTCCTACCAGCCGCAGCCGGCGCGGGGTTACCCGGCCCCGGCCTACCAGCAGCCCGCGCCGGTGCAGCAGCCCGCACCGCTGCAGCAGGCGCCCGCGCCGTACATTCCGCAGCAGGCGGCCGCGCCGCGCGGCGGGTACGGCTACCCGCAGCAGCCGCAGCCCCAGCAGATGCGTCCGGTCGCGGCCCGCCCGGCGCCCGCCCAGAGCCCGTACCCCGGCTCCTACGACGAGCCCTACAGCCACTCGTACCAGGGGCGTGGTTACTGACCCGCCGACTGTCCGACCCGGGTGGCAGGATGGGCGCATGACCACGCCCACGCTGGCCGCGCTCAACCTCTACCCGGTGAAGTCGTTCGCGGGCACCGGCACCGTCCGTGCCGTCGTGGAGCCATGGGGACTGTCGGGGGACCGTCGCTGGATGGCGGCCGGTCCCGACGGCGCGCCGCTCACCCAGCGCGGGCACCCGCGCCTCGCGCTGGCCGCCGCCGGGCAACTGCCCGGCGGCGGTCTCCGGCTGTCCGCCCCCGGGATGCCGCCGCTGACCGTCGGGGTGCCCGACCCGGCCTCGGGCACCGAGGTGTTCGAGGTCTGGCGCACCAAGCTGGAGGCGGTGCCCGCGTCCGGCGAGGCGCACGACTGGCTGACGGAGTATCTGGGGACGAAGGCGCGGCTGGTCCACCTGGACGCGCCCGGGCACCGGCGCCCGGTCACCTCCTCGCACGGCCGCCCGGGCGAAACGGTGAGCCTGGCCGACTCGTTCCCGGTGCTGCTCACCACGGTGTCGTCGCTGGACGCCCTCAACCTGCTGATAGAGCAGGGGGACCATCCTGACGAGGGCCCGCTGCCGATGGACCGCTTCCGGCCCAACGTGGTCGTCGAGGGCACCGCGCCCTGGTCCGAGGACGGCTGGCGCCGTATCCGGATCGGCGAGGTGTCCTTCCGGGTGGCCAAGCCCTGCGGCCGCTGCGTGGTGACCACGACCGACCAGGCCACGGCCGAGCGGGGCAAGGAGCCGCTGCGCACCCTGGCCCGGCACCGCCGCTTCGGCGACCGGCTGCTGTTCGGGCAGCTCCTCGTCCCCGAGAACACCGGCACCCTGCGCACGGGCGACCCTTTCGAAGTCCTGGACTGACCGGCACGGGCGGCACGACGGGGCGGGATGGGGCCCGCGTCCGCGAGGTCCCCACCGGGTGCCGTTCGTCCTGCTCGCCGTCAAGCAGGCCGTGCGGCCCCGCCGTGCCACCCTGGCCGTCCGGGAGAGGAGCGCCGCTCCACGCCCCGCTCCCGGGTGCGCGCCGCCCGAGCGCGGGCGGTCCCTCCCGGCGCCGGCGGCCACGGGGTGACAGGCCCGGGCAGGGCCCGGACGCCGCCGGGCGGCCGGGAGCCTTATCCGAAGGCGTCCCCCGTGGAACGGAACACGGAAGGCTCCGCCGCACCGGTCCGCCCGCGGGCGGCCGAACGGCGAAGGCGCAGCGCCACGTTAGGCAACGGGGGGTTGCGGGAACGTTGCGCCCGCGCGTCGCGGGACGCCCGGGCCCGACGGGGGATCGACCCCGTAGACCTCCCGCAGAGCCCGCAGCCGGGCGCCGGGCACCGCCCCGACCACCGGGGGCAGCGCGCCGACCAGGGCCTCCCATGCCTCCAGGTCCTCCTCCCCCCAGGGGGTGCGCACCCAGGTGTCCAGCAGTTCCGGGTCCCGGCGGGCGATCAGTGCCCCGCGCAGCCGGTCCTCCAGCATCCGCCGCATCCGCGCCACCCCGGGCGCCTCGGACAGCGGCAGCAGCGGACCGCGGTAGGCGGCCAGCGCGGTGGGCAGGTCGCCGGTGTCCAGCGCCTCGGCGACGGTGTCGCAGTCGGTGCGCATCCGGGCGGTCAGACGGTACGGGCGGGAGGCCAGCAGCGGGCCCAGCACCCCGCGCAGCCGGGAGAGTTCGGCGCGCAGGGTGACGGGGCTGACGTCGCGTTCGCCGTACAGCTCCAGGGCGAGCCGGCCGCCGGAGAGCCCGTCGGGGTGGGAGGCGAGCAGCAGCACGATCTCGCTGTGCCGCGCCCCCAGCCGTACCGGCGCCCCGGGCCGGCCGGTGTGGAGCAGGGCGCCGTCGCGGCCCAGGACTTCCAGCAGGGGGGCCGGGGCGGTGGCCGGGAGGAGGGAGGCGAGCTGGGCCTCGGCCGCCCGGGCGGTGGCCTGGACGAGGGCGAGGCTGTGCGGTGAGGCGAGGTGGTCGCCGCCGGTGATGTCCACGGCGCCCAGCACCCGGCGGGTGCGCGGGTCGTGGACGGGGGCCGCTGCGCAGGTCCAGGGCTGGACGGGGCGGCAGTAGTGCTCGGCGGCGAAGATCTGCACCGGGTGTCCCAGCGCGAGCGCGGTGCCGGGGGCGTTGGTGCCGGCGTGGGGCTCGGACCAGCGGGCTCCGGGGACGAAGTTCATCCGCTCCGCGCGCCGTCTGACGTCCGTGTGGCCCTCCACCCACAGCATCCGGCCCTGCTCGTCGCAGACCGACAGCAGGTGGGCGCCGTCCTCGGCGATGCCGCCCAGCAGTTCCCGGAACAGCGGCATGACCCGGCCCAGGGGGTGCTCTTGGCGGTGGGCGGCCAGGTCGTCGTCGGTGAGGTCCACGGAGGCCGTGTGGTCCACCGCGACCGACGCCCTGGCCGAACGCCGCCAGGAGTCGGCTATCAGACCGCGCACGGGCGCGCCGACCGCTCCCCCGGCCAGGAACGCCTCGTGGGCGCGGCGCACGGCCCCGGCCCGTTCGGCCGGGTCCGCGCCCGCCTCCAGCGCCAGCCACTGTCTGAACACGCCGCCATCGTGCTGCCGGGGAGGGCGCCGCGGCAACCGGACGGCGGGGCGCGGAGTGTCGCGTGCGGGGGTTCGTCACGGCGCGCGGCCCCGTCCGGGCGGTGTGTACGGGTGTGGCCGACCGCGTGCAGGGGACACGGGCCACGGGCGCCGCACGCCCCACAGGGCTTCGAAGCCTCTCGGAGGCCGGCCGGTCCGCGGGCCGGGCGGCGGTCCGAGTGACAGCCCGGGCGGCGGCCCGGGCCACGACCGAACCACGACCGGAGGTTCCATGCAGACGCATCCCCCGCTCACCGAACGCGAGTGCGCCGAGCTGGACGCGCACTGGCGCGCCATGAACTACCTGGCCGCGGGTCAGCTCTACCTGCGGGGCAATCCGCTGCTGCGCGAGGAGCTGCGGCCCGAGCACGTCAAGCCGCGGCTGCTGGGCCACTGGGGCACCTGTCCGGGCCTGGCTCTGGTCTACACCCATCTGAACCGGGTGATCGGCGCCCGCGACCTGGAGGCGCTGTGCGTGTGGGGGCCGGGCCACGGCGCGCCCGCGGTGCTGGCGGGGAGCTGGCTGGAGGGCACCTTCGGGGAGCTGTGGCCCGGTATGGGGCGCGACGAGGCGGGAATGGCGCGGCTGTTCGAGCGGTTCTCCTCCCCCGGCGGGCTGCCCAGCCACACCTCCCCGGTGGTGCCCGGCTCGATCCAGGAGGGCGGGGAGCTGGGGCACTGCCTGTCCCACGCCTACGGGGCCGCCCTGGACAACCCGGATCTGGTGGCCGTCTGCGTCGTCGGGGACGGCGAGGCGGAGACGGGGCCGCTGGCCGCCTCCTGGCATTCGGACAAGTTCCTGGACCCGGTGCACGACGGCGCGGTGCTCCCCGTCCTGCACCTGAACGGCTACAAGATCGCCAACCCGGCCGTGCTGTCCCGCATCCCCCACGAGGAGCTGGACGCCCTGCTGCGCGGCTACGGCCACGATCCGCTGTACGTGACGGCCGCACCTGACACCCCGCCCGCCGAGGTCCACCGCGCCCTGGCCGCCGCCCTGGACACGGCGCTGGAGAGGATCGCCGCGATCCGGCGGGCGGCGCGTGAGGAGGGGGCGGCCGGACGGCCCCGCTGGCCTGCGATCGTGCTGCGCACCCCCAAGGGCTGGACCGGGCCCCGGGAGGTGGACGGCGACCCGGTGGAGGACACCTGGCGCTCCCACCAGATCCCGGTGAAGGACGTGCGCGACGATCCCGGACGGCTGCGTGTGCTGGAGCGGTGGCTGCGCTCGTACCGGCCCGAGGAGCTGTTCGACGGTTCCGGGCGCCCCCTGCCCGGTGTGCTGGCGCACGTACCGCGCGGGGAGCGGCGGCTGGGGGCCTCGAAGCACGCCGACGGCGGCCGGCTGCGGCGGCCGCTGCCGCTGCGCGGCCCGGATGCCTTCGCGGTGCCGGTGGACGAACCCGGAGCCTCCTCCCACGAGCCGACACAGGTGCTGGGCGGCATGCTGCGGCAGCTCTTCGAGGACACCGCGCAGCGGCGGGACTTCCGGCTGACGGCCCCGGACGAGGCCGAGTCCAACCACCTCCAGGACGTCCTGGAGGCCACGCCCCGCGCCTGGCAGGGTGACTCGCTCCCGACGGACCGGGGCCTGGGCGGCCACGGCCGGGTGATGGAGGTGCTCTCCGAGCACATGTGCCAGGGCTGGATGGAGGGCTACACCCTCACCGGCCGGCACGGGCTGTTCACCTCCTACGAGGGGTTCTCCACCATCGTGGCGAGCATGGTCACCCAGCACGCCAAGTGGCTGCAGAGCGCCCGCGAGGTGCCCTGGCGGGCCCCCGTCCCGAGCCTGAACTACCTGCTGACCTCGCATGTGTGGCGGCAGGACCACAACGGCTTCTCCCACCAGGATCCCGGTTTCGTCGACCATGTGCTCACCAAGAGCCCCGACGTGGTGCGCGCCTACTTCCCCCCGGACGCCAACACCCTGCTGTGCGTGGCCGATCACGTGCTGCGGACGACGGACACGGTGAACGTGGTCGTCGCCGGCAAGCAGCCCTGCTTCGACTGGCTCGGGCCGGAGCGGGCCCGCGAACACTGCGAGCGCGGCGCCGGGGTGTGGCGGTGGGCCGGTACCGAACGGCCGGGACGGGAGCCGGACGTGGTGCTGGCCTGCGCCGGGGACGTGCCCACCCAGGAGGCGCTGGCCGCGGCCTCGCTGCTGCGCGAGCGTCTGCCCGAACTGGCGCTGCGGGTGGTGAACGTCGTGGACATCGCCCGGCTGATGCCCGCCTCGAAGCACCCGCACGGGCTGCCGGACGCGGAGTTCGACGCGCTGTTCACCCGTGACCGGCCGGTGGTCTTCGCCTATCACGGCTATCCGTGGCTGGTCCACCGGATCGCCCACCGGCCCGGCCTCCACGACCGGCTGCATGTGCGCGGCTACCGGGAGAGCGGGGCGACCACCACCCCGTTCGACATGGTGGTCCGCAACGACCTGGACCGCTACCGGCTGGTCATGGACGTGATCGACCGGGCCCCGGGGTTCGCGGAGCGGGCCGGGGGGCTGCGCGAGTCGGTACGGGAGGCGCGTGAGCGCCACCACGGCTGGATCCGCGAGCACGGCACCGATCTGCCCGAGGTCGCCGACTGGCGCTGGCCGGGCTGACGAACCCGGGCCGGGCCGTGGCCGGCGGCCCGGCCCGCCGCCCCCGGGCTCCCGGGGGCGGCGCGGAGCGGCACGGGGGCGGGGCGGGCGGTCAGGCGGCGGTGGGAACGAGCACCACGGGGCAGTGGGCGTGGTGCAGCACCGCGTGGGTGACCGGGCCCAGACGCATGCCGAGGAGGCGGTGGCGGCGGTGCGCGGCCAGGACGACCAGGTCGGCGGCCGCGCTGGCCTCGACCAGCGCGTGGCCGGGCCCGGCGTACACCGTCTCGGCCCGGGCGTCGACGTTCGGGTACTCCTCGCGCAGCCCGGCGACGGCGTCCACCGGCACGCTCTCCTCGTAGCGGGCCTGCTCCTGGGCGATCTCCTCCAGCACCCGGGTCGGCGGCGGCACCATGACGCCGGGGTGGACCGGCAGCTCCCAGGCGTGCAGCACGAGCAGTGCCGCCGCCCGCCGCTCGGCCTCCTCGAAGCCGTAGCGCGCCGCGTCGGTGTCCGTCCCGTACTCCACGCCGACGACCACGGTGTGCCGGGGGCGCGCGTTGTCGCCGCGCACGACCATCACGGGGCCCTCGGTGTGCGCCGCCACCCGCAGGCTCACCGAGCCCAGCAGCAGCCCGGTGAAACCGCCGTGGCCGCGGGTGCCGACCACGGTGAGCGAGGCCCGGCGCCCGGCGCGCACCAGCGCGGCGACGGCGTTCTCCTCCACCGCCGACGGCCTGACCTCCAGCCCCGGAGCGCTCTCCCGGGCCCGCTCGGCGGCCGACTCGGCGATCCGCCGGGCCTGCCGGGCCAGCGCCCGCCGGTGCTCCTCGTCGGCCGTGCGGGCCGCCCCGGCCTCCCCGGCGGCACCAGAGGCACCGGGAGCGCCGGGAGCACCGCCGGGCGCGAGCCGGTGGGCGGAGGCGCCGCACAGGACCTCCAGCGGCGCGCCCCGCAGCACGGCCTCCCCCACCGCCCGGTCCAGGGCGCGCAGGGAGTGGTGCGAGCCGTCGACGCCGACCACGACGGGGAGCTGGGCGGAACGGTTCACTGTCCTCGGGCCTCCATGGTCGGGCGGTCCGCGCGGACCGCTGCGGGTGTACGGGGCCCGTTCCCCCGCCGCGGACGGACCGGGCCCGGCGCCCCGAAAGGGGGCCATACCGGTCGGGGGCGCCCGGGTACCCTCTCCACCTCCTTCTTTCACTCCTTCCGGGCCTGTTGGGCGGCTGTGCAGTGCGCTTCGGTGCCGATAAGCTCGGCCGTGGAAGAGAGACGGCGCCACCGGCCGTCCCGGCCTGCGGCCGGCGCGGTCCTCCGCGCCGTCGTCCTCTCCCCGTCCACCCGCTGCCGCGCGAGACCGGGCGGGCGACGACCGGCGGCGAGGGGGTGAGCGATCGTGCGAGCGATCGCCGGGCTGTGGCGGTGGCGGGGGAACCCGCTGTACCGGACCACCGACCGTGTGGAGGGCTGGCTGGCGCTGGCCGCCGTCCTGCTGATGACTTTGGGCACGCCCGCCGTCGCGCTGTGGGGCACCCGGACCGCGCACGAGACGCTGATGGGCGTCGTGCGCGAGCAGCAGCGCCAGCGGCACCAGGTGTGGGCGACGGGGGCCCAGAGCACTCCGCCCGTGGCCGACGGCCCCGAGGCCGAGTCCGGCCACCGGGTGAACGCCACCTGGACCTCGGTCGACGGCCGCACCCACTCGGGCACGGTCGTCGCCGACCGGCCGACCGAGCCCGGCGACCGGCTGCGCGTGTGGGTGGACGCCGGCGGCGAGATCGCCGCACGTCCGATGGACGCCGCCACCGCCTCCTCGCACGCCGCTCTGGCCGGATTCGGTACGGCGGTGGCCGCGGCCGGTCTGGTGGAGAGCGTGCGGCGGCTGCTGGTGCGGCGGCTGCTGGCCCGCCGCTACGCGCGCTGGGCGCGGGAGTGGGCCCGGGTGGGCCCCGACTGGGGGCGTACCGGAAGGTCGAGCTGACGCCATTCCGGCCCGAACCGGGCCAGGACAGGCATGCGGAGGGCCCGCCCGCGCCGTGGCGGGCGGACCGGTCATCCCATCGGTCCGGCACACGCTACGGTGGTGCATCCGGATGCGCGCGGCAGCGCGATCGAGGTTCGCACGAGGTTTGGGGCAAGGCGGTCCATGGCACAGGGCTTGGTCCAGGTGACGCACACCAGCTCGTCGCGGTGGCGGCGCCGAACGGGAGACTACGCCACCATCTCCGCAGCCCTCCTCGCCGCCGGTGACGGCGATGTGCTGACCGTCGCCCCCGGCACCTACCGCGAGAACCTGGTGATCGAACGCGCCGTCACCCTGCGCGGCCCCGAGCGCCCCGACGGCGGCTCGGTGCGCCTGGCCCCCGCCGACGGGGTGGCGCTGACCGTACGGGCGGCGGCGGTCGTACGCGACCTCCAGATCGAGGGCCAGGACGCCACGGCGCCCGCGCTGCTGGTCGAGGACTGCGTGGCCGAGCTCTCCGGGCTGCGGGTGGTGACGCGGTCGGCCTCCGGCGTCGAGGTGCGCTCCGGGGCCCGGCCGACCCTGCGCCGCTGCACGGTGGACAACCCGGCCGGAGTGGGCATCGGCGTCGGCGGGGGCGCGGGCGGGCTGTTCGAGGAGTGCGAGGTGGTCGCGGCCGGGCAGTCGGGCATCGCGGTGCACGAGGGCGCCCATCCCCGGCTGGAGCGCTGCCGGGTCCACCACGCGTCGGGCGCGGGGCTGTCGCTGTCCGGGGAGGGCAGCGCGGTGGACGCCGTGGGCTGCGAGGTGTACGAGATCAAGGGCGCGGGGGTGCGGGTCGCCTCCCGGGCGGTCGGGAACCTGACCGAGTGCCGGGTGCACCGCACCTCCGCCGACGGCGTCACCCTGGACACCGACGCGGTGCTCACCCTCGCCGACTGCGAGATCCACGACATCCCGGAGAACGCGGTCGACCTGCGCTCGCGCTCGGTGCTGACGCTGACCCGCTCCACGGTGCGCCGCTTCGGCCGCAACGGCCTGTCGGTGTGGGATCCGGGCACCCGTGTGGACGCCAACGGGTGCGAGATACAGGAGAGCACGGGCGACTATCCGGCGGTGTGGGTCAGCGACGGCGCCTCGGCGCTGCTGGACTCCTGCCGGGTCCACGACGTGCCGGACGCACTGTTCGTCCTGGACCGGGGCTCGCGGGCCGACGTCCTCGACAGCGATCTGGCGCAGGTGCGCAACACGGCGGTTTCGGTGAGCGACGGCGGGACGGTCCAGCTGGACGACTGCCGCATCCGGGAGGCCGCCACCGGCGCCTGGTTCCGCGACCACGGCAGCGGCGGCACGCTGGCCAACTGCACGATCGACGCCGCCGGTACGGGGGTGATCGTCACCAAGGGTGCCGATCCGGAGATCGACCGCTGCACCGTGACCGATCCGGCGGAGGCGGGCTTCTACGTCTCCGCCGAGGGGCGCGGCACCTTCTCGAACTGCCGGGTGACCGGCTCCGGCGGCTACGGCTTCCATGTGATCGACGGCTGCCGCACCACGCTGCGCCGCTGCCGCACCGAGCGCTGTGCGCGCGGGGGTTACGAGTTCGCCGACGGAGGGCCCGTCGTGGAGGACTGCACCAGCGACCGCAGTTCCGCGCCGGTCACGTCCGAGCCCGACCCGCCCGCCTCCCCGGCCGTCCTGACCGCGGGTCTGCTGGGCGGCATACCCCAGCAGACGGCCGCCACGGCGCCTCCCGCGGCCTCCGCGCCCGCGACCGGCGGGGCTTCCCCGGGCGAGGCGTCCGGCGGGCCGGCCAAGGAGGCGCGGCCGGCCAAGGAGGTGCTGGGCGAACTCGACGCTCTGGTCGGTCTGGAGAGCGTCAAGCGGGAGGTGCGGGCCCTCATCGACATGATCGAGGTGGGCCGCAGGCGCCGCGAGGCCGGTCTCAAGGCCGCCTCCGCGCGCAGGCATCTGGTGTTCACCGGGTCCCCCGGCACCGGCAAGACCACGGTCGCCCGGCTCTACGGGGAGATCCTGCACTCCCTCGGGGTGCTGGAGCGCGGTCATCTGGTGGAGGTCTCCCGGGTGGACCTGGTCGGCGAGCACATCGGCTCGACGGCGATCCGCACCCAGGAGGCGTTCGACCGGGCGCGCGGCGGCGTGCTGTTCATCGACGAGGCGTACGCCCTCTCCCCCGAGGACTCCGGCCGGGACTTCGGCCGGGAGGCGATCGACACCCTGGTGAAGCTGATGGAGGACCACCGCGACGAGGTGGTCGTCATCGTCGCCGGCTACACGGCGGAGATGAAGCGCTTCCTGGAGACCAACCCCGGTGTGGCCTCGCGATTCTCACGGACCATCACCTTCGGCGACTACACGTCCCAGGAGCTGCTGCGGATCGTCGGGCAGCAGGCCGAGGAGCACGAGTACCAGCTCGCCGACGGCACGGCGGACGCGCTGCTGGCCTACTTCGCGGGGCTCCCCAAGGGGCCGACGTTCGGCAACGGCCGCACCGCGCGGCAGACCTTCGAGGCCATGGTCGAGCGGCACGCGGGCCGGGTCGCCCAGCTCGACGACCCGGACACCGACGATCTGACGCTGCTCCACCCCGAGGACCTGCCGCAGGAGCCGCGGCACTGACCGCCCCGGCCGGCCCGTACCGGCCCCGCGGCCGGACCGGCCGCGGGGCCGGGGCTGCTAGTGCCGCGTCAGTCAGGGTTTGCCCGGTAGCGAGGCTCCCCCAGCCCCGGCCGGGGGTACCCCCAGGTGCTGGGGCCTCCCCAGGCCCGCAGGGCCGAGGGGACGCGATCGCAAGACGGCCGGAAGCCGCATGTACTTGTCCTACCTGGGCTTTCGGCCAACGCGGCATGGGGGCACCCCCGGCCGGAGGCCGGGGGAGGCGGCGAGCGGGGTGAATCTCGGCTGACACGGCACTAGCCGGTCGGACCGGCTCCGGCGCGCCGTTCGGGCCCCTGCCCGGGCCGCCGTTCGGACTGGGCCGGCACGCAGGGCGGCTCGTCCCCCTCGGCCAGGCGGTCCAGGCGGTCCAGCAGGGCCGCGCGCTCGGTGTCGAAGGCGGGGTCGGCCTGGTAGTCGCCGTGGCCCAGGATCGGCGCGGGCAGCGGGTGCTCGGGGGTGCGGCCGTAGTGCAGCGGATCCTTGAGCGGGCCGCGGTCCACCTCCTGTCCGCCGTCCTCCCCCGGCAGCACCGGGCCTCCGATCGGGTCGGTCAGGCGCCACAGGTTCCGCCAGCAGTCCACCTCCTCGCTCAGCGCGCGCATCGGGGCGGGGCCGAAGCAGGCCGGGAACCAGCGCCCGTAGAGCCGCTCCAGCGGGGAGCCGTAGGTGAGCAGGGCGACCCGGCCGCGGGTGTCGGGGTCGAGCTGCCAGACGGCGGCGGCGGCCAGCACGCTGCCCTGGGAGTGCCCGGAGATCACCAGCCGGCCGCCGGTGCGCGCGGTCCAGGTGCACATCCGCCAGGTGAGGTCCGGTACCGCGCGCTCGGCGTAGCAGGGCGGTGCGAAGGGGTGGGCGGCGCGCGGCCAGAAGGTGCCCACGTCCCACAGGATGCCGACGGTGCGGCGGGCGGCGGCGTCCCGGTAGGCGCGGCGGCCCATCGCCACCAGCAGCACCACCATGGCGCCCATCAGCCAGGAGCCGAGCCCCTGGACGGCCTGCGCCAGGGCGGGCAGCGGGCCGGGCCAGGCGGCCGCGGCCGGTCCCGGGGGCAGGCCGGTGCGGGCCGCGCCCGCCAGGGCGCCGGCGCCCAGCAGTACGGTGGTGACGGTGACGGAGGCGATCAGGGCCGGCGCGGAGTCGGTCAGCCGCGCCCAGGCGACGACGCGGGCGATCCGGCGGCTGCGGGACTCCAGCTCGCGGGGCTCGCCCTCGTAGGATTCGACGATCCGGGGTGTGAGCCGCCTGCGCGTCCGCCCCGCCCGTACCGCGGCGCCCAGTAAGAAGACCACCACGACCAGCAGCAGGACGGGGATCACCGCCGCCTGCCAGCTCAGCAGCACCGGCGGCCCCGCTATGGCGCCGCCGGCCACGCCGGGGGTGCCGCCCTTGTCCAGCCAGTCCGCCACGCGCTGGGCCACCCCTCCGGTGAGCACTCCGCCGAGCGCGCAGGCCAGTAAGGCGACCGCGGCGCCGCCCAGCCCGCCCATGGCGCACCGCCCGGCGCACGAGCCCGGGGGCGAGGCCCGGTGCAGGACGTAGGCGGTGACGGCGATGGCGGCGGCCAGCGCGCCCTGGAGGAGGGCGAGCCAGGCGAACATGCCGGTGCCCGGCAGCTGGGCGGAGGAGGTCCAGCCGGGGCGCGGCCAGGCGGCGTACACGGCGGTCAGCGCCAGCGCGCCCAGCGCGGCGCCCGGCAGGACCTTCGAGGCCCACCGGTCGATCCGCTCGTCCGGCTCGGACTCGGTGCGGCCCTTGCGGACCGCGACCAGCACGGTCACCGCCCAGCCCGCCGCGAGGACTGCGGCCAGCGCCCGCCCGAAGGCCTCCGGCACCGTGCCGCCGCCGGGGCGCAGGTCGTGGGCGGCGGCCGCGGCCAGCAGGGCGGTGGCGACGGTGAGCAGTCCGGCCGCGGTGTGGGCGGCGCGCAGCCGGGAGACCAGGCGGCGGCCGTACCAGAAGCCCGGCAGGGAGAGCGCGGGCCTCTCCCCGCCGGGCAGCGGCCGGGCCGGGCCCGGCGGGCGCGGGGGCGGCGAGGCGGACTCGTAGGCGCTCCAGGTGCGGTGCGACAGCCACCACAGCAGGGCGGTCAGTGCGGCGGGCACCAGCGCGGCCAGGACCAGGCGGCGGCCGGGCGACGCCCACCAGCCTTCGGTGAGCGGCCCCAGCCAGGACTTGCCGCGCGCGCAGCGCTCGGAGGCGGCGCACTGCCAGGCCACCAGGTCGAGCGCGACCTCGCAGGCCGCGGCGGTGAGCAGCACGGTCAGGGAGAGCGCCAGCAGCCGCACCAGGACGTCGTAGACCCGCTGGCCGCGGTGGCGGGCGGGAGCGGCCGGGCGCATCCAGTGGGCGAGGTTGGCGACCATGAACGGCAGCAGGAGCAGCCACAGGGCGCGGGCGCCGTTGCCGGAGGTGAGGTTGGACCAGCAGTACGCCTCGGGGATCGGCCGCTGCCGGGCGCGGTCGGCCGACGGTCCGGTGCGGGGGTCGGCCGACCGGTCCGCGGTCAGGCCGCCGGAGTACCCGTACTCCCCGAAGCGGCTCTCGGCGTCCGCGTCGTCGGTGCGGCGGTGGATGCCGGCGGTGTCGTCGCCGGTGATCCGCACCGTGCGCGGATCGCCGAGCATCTCCTGCGGTGTGGTGCCGCCGACCCCGTGCACCAGGAGTTCAAGCGCCGGTTCCTCCTGGTCACCATGGTGTCCCGCCGGCGGTGCCGGCCGGTTCTCGGGCATGCTGCGCTCCCCCCGATCCGGTGTGTCCCCGTTTCCCGCGGGGTACCCCGCGGCGGCATCCAGGATGGCGGTTGCGGGGCCCCGCGCGCAGCCCGACCGGCCCGCCCGGGCGTCACGATCGCGCTTCGGGACGCGCCGCGGCCGCGTGGAAGGATGGGACCGAACAGATGCCCGTATCCGCGCACACGGCCGCGCGGGCGATCACGTGCGCGGCCGCCGGTGGACGAGAAGGGACGGACCAGCAGGTGGGCGACAACCAGAACCTCCTGGCGGAGCAGCGGCGCGCGCTCATCCTGGAGGAGGTCAGACGACGCGGCGGGGCGCGGGTCAACGAGCTGACCCGCAGGCTCAACGTCTCGGACATGACCGTGCGCCGCGATCTGGACGCGCTGGCGCGGCAGGGCGTGCTGGAGAAGGTGCACGGCGGGGCGGTGCCGGTGCCGGGGGCGAGCACGCACGAGCCGGGTTTCGAGGCGAAGTCGTCACTGGAGCGGCACGCCAAGGAGGACATCGCGCGGGCCGCCGCGGCGATGGCGGCCCCGGGCGGCGCGATCGCGCTCTCCGGGGGCACGACGACGTACGCGCTGGCCCGGTGCCTGCTGGACGTGCCGGATCTGACGGTGGTGACCAACTCGCTGCGGGTCGCGGACGTCTTCCACACCGCGCAGCGCGCGGACGCCTCGCGGGGCGGCCTCCCGGGGGCGGCGACGGTGGTGCTCACCGGCGGGATGCGCACCCCCTCGGACTCCCTGGTGGGGCCGGTGGCGGACGCGGCGATCGGCTCGCTCCACTTCGACGTGCTCTTCCTCGGCGTGCACGGCATATCCGCCGAGGCCGGGCTGTCCACGCCCAATCTGGCCGAGGCGGAGACCAACCGCCGTCTGGTGCGCTCCGCGCGGCGGGTGGTGGTCGTCGCCGACCACACCAAGTGGGGAACGGTGGGACTGAGTTCGTTCGCCTCCCTGGCAGAGGTGGACACACTGGTGACCGACGGCGGCATGCCGGAGCGGACGCGCGCGGAGATCCGCGAGGCGCTGCCGGAGCTGGATCTGGTGGTGGCGGACGGGGGGCCCGGCGAGCGGGCCGGGCACCACGCCGGGAACCCGCGGGAGGAGCGCCCATGACACGCGAACTGGAGCGGGTCGGCGCCGGCTTCGTCCGCACCGCCCCCGTGCGGCTGGTGTTCACCGCGCGGGCCGCGGAGCCCGCGGACGCCGTCTACGCCGTACTGGCCGACACCGAGGGCCGGCCGCGGTGGTTCAAGGCGGCGACCGGCGCCCGGCCGACCGCGGACGGCCTCGGCCGGAGGATCACGCTGCGCGGCGGCGGCCGCTTCCTGTAGACGGTCGTGGCCGCGGAGCCCGCCGGGCGCTACGCCTACCGCGTCGACGCGGTGGGCGTCCCCGGTGTGCGGGCGATGCCGGAGGAGTGGCTGCCGGCGCCGGAGGGCACGGGCACCCGGGTCCGGTACACGATGGCGGCCGACGGCACCCCCGTCTTCCGCGCCGCGCTGCGGCTCGCGGGCCGGACCGGCGGGCCGGCCGCGCGTGGCGCTTCCCTCGGGGCGCGTGCGGCGCGTCGCACGTACCGCGGTGCGCGTAGTGCGTTACGCGCACCCTGGCGCGTCGGACCCGGTGGGTGCAGACTTCATGACAGGGCAGGACAGGATGGACAGGGCAGCACCCGGTGGGGGTGGCGCCGGTGACGGCCCGGCCGTGGCGGCGGGCCGGCGGTGACGAAGGTGGGAGGCGTTGCGCTGTGGCGGAGCCCGAGTTCAGTGCCACCGGAGTGCGGATAGCACGGTGGCTGCGGTCCCTCACCCGGGCCGGGCAGATCGTCGTCCGCGACGGGCGGATGGTGCTGCTGACCAGTTACGGCCGGGAGATCGACAGCGCGCCGGTTGAGCAGGTCCGCGTCAGCGAGCCGTGGTACGCCGCGCGCGGACGGGCCCTGGCGGCCGTCAACGGCACCTGGTACGCGCTGCGTCTGAAGGAGCAGACGAGCGACGGCCTGGTGGCCGCGCTGCGCGGTGCCCGCGCCCGGTCGGGCAGGGCGCCGGGGAGGTCCGGAGCCCCGAAGATCGCGGCGGAGCGGCGCCCGGCCCCGGCCGACGGCTGAGGTGCCCGGGTCCGGGTGGACGCCGCGGACGCGTCCACCCGGAAAGAGTGCCTGATTTGCGCCTTTTGCCCACCTGAATCACGCTGAAGTCTGTGCCCTAGCGGCCGTCAGTGCGCCTGACGCTCTCTCCTCCGTCGTCCGGACACCCCGACTCTCCCAGGGAGCCGCAGTCGTGATCAGTCACCCCAGCACGTCCGGCCGGCAGCGGACGGTGGAGTTCCAGGCCCTTCCCTCCCGGGCCGGCCAGATCCGCCGCATCGTGTCGGCCCTGTTGCGTTACTGGAAGCTGGACCCGCTGGTCGGCCCGGCGGCCGACGGCGTCGCCGAACTGCTGGCGGGAGCCCGTCGGCAGGCGGGCGCGGACGGGCGCTGCACCGTGGAGATCGCACTGCTGCTGGACCGGTTGACGATCTCCGTGCGCGACCACCCCCCGCAGCTCTCCCCCGCCCTCGCCGTGGGGGCGTTCCCGGCGGGCGGACCGCCGCCGGCGCCGGGCGGCCTCGCCGCCGGCGGCGAGGCCGCCCGGATCACTCTGCCCGTACCGGCACCCGCCGCACCCACCGCTCCGGCCCCGGGTGCGGATCTCCCGCCGGACCGCCCGGCCCGGCCCGAACCCCTGCAGCACGCCTGACGGGCACCGGAGCCCCGCCTCGGAGCCCCGGGCCTCGAAGACCCGGACTCGGATCAGCTCCGCGCCACCGCCATGGGGTCGTCCAGGACCGGCTGCCAGGCCAGTTCGGCGGCGCCCACCAGACCGCTGTAGTCCAGTTCGCAGGCGAGTACCGGCACCTTGCCGCTGCGCCCCCACAGACTGCGCTCGGCGATGACGTTCCGCAGCCGCTCGGCGTCCGCCTCCAGCAGCGCGCGGTGCAGCCCGCCGAGGATGATCCGGTCCGGGTCGAGGATGTTGACCAGGCCCGCCAGGCCCAGGCCGAGCCGGTCGATGAGCAGGTGCGCGGCGTCGCGTACGGCCGGGTCGGTGGCGTACTCGGTGCGCAGCAGCTCCAGGGCGCGCTTGAGCAGGCCGGTCTCCGGACCGGGCTCCCGGCCCGCGGCCTCCAGGAAGGCCAGCGGGTCGGTCTCCACGTCCAGGCAGCCGCGCCCGCCGCAGTGGCAGGGCCTGCCGTCCGGGTCGACGGTCAGATGGCCGACCTCCAGCGCCAGCCCCGAACTGCCGGTGTGCAGACGGCCGTCGAGGACGAGCGCGCCACCGACGCCACGGTGCCCGGTGGCCACGCACAGCAGGTCGCGGGCGCCGCGGCCCGCGCCGTGGCGGTGCTCGGCCAGGGCCACGAGGTTGACGTCGTTGGCCGCGAAACCGGTCGCCGGCGCGTCGGCGGACGGCCCGGTGACACCGGCCTCGGCCAGACAGCGGGTGAAGATCTCCCGCACCGGTGCCCCCGGGGGCCAGGCCAGGTGCAGCGGGTTGAGGGCGGTGCCCTCCGGCTCGGCCACGGCGGAGGGCACCGCCAGGCCCGCGCCCAGGCAGCGCCGGCCGGTCTCGCGCAGCAGCCCGGCCCCGGCGCCGACGACCTCGGTGAGGACCTGTGCCGGATCGGCCTCCACCGTCACGGCGCCGGGCACGGTGGCGACGATCCGGCCACCGAGCCCGACGAGCGCGGCGCGGAAACCGTCCGCGTGCACCTGGGCGGCCAGGACCACCGGACCCTCGGGGTCGACCGACAGCCGGTGGGAGGGGCGGCCCTGCGAGCCGGCGGCGACAGCCGGCCGGGAGTCAACGGTGATCAGCCCGAGCGCCTCCAGTTCCGCGGCCACGGCTCCGGCCGTCGCCCGGGTCACGCCGAGCTCCGCGGTGAGCACGGCGCGGGTGGGCGCGCGTCCGGTGTGCACGAGTTCCAGCGCCGGGCCGAGGGCTCCGCGGCCTCTCTCCAGCTTTGCAGTACGCGTCGGGGTCACCATCCCATTCTGGCTTTGTATCCACGGCGAACAAAGCGGGGTGGTCCGACCGTCGCGAACGGACCGGAGCACACCCTGGCACACTGCCTCCGGCCGGGTGCGTTCCGCCCTCCCCCGCGTCCTGGGTGCGGCGGATCGGGGCCCGTCCCGCGGGTCCCTCCGTCTGCGGCGGCGGACGTGCGGCCACCCGGGGCCACGGCTCCTCCGCCTCGCGCCGCCCCGCCGGGCGGCGGGGCGGCGCGGAACACCGGCCTTGGCGGGAAGATCCACTGGAACGCCGTCCAGGACGTAGGCTCAATGGGGCGGTGAGGGAGGGCACATGGCTGAGGGTCTGCGATTCGAACTGCTCGGTCCGCTGCGCGCCTTGCGCGGGGGGAACGAGGTGCCGCTGGGGCCGCCCCGGCAGCAGGCGGTGCTCGCCGTCCTGCTGCTGCAGGAGGGGCGGCCGATGTCGTACGACGCGCTGGTGAGCGCGGTCTGGGGCTGCGAGCCCCCGTCGCACGTACGGAACCTGGCCCAGAAGTACGTGTCCGGTCTGCGCCGGGCCTTCGCCGCGGCGGGCGGGGGCGGCTCGTCCCCGGAACTGGTGTGGACCGGCAGCGGCTACCGGCTGGAGAACGCCGGGATCGACGATCTGGCGGAACGGCGGACGCTGCTGCGCGAGGCGCTGTCCGCGCGCGAGTCGGGCGACCTGCGCCGGGCCGGCACACTGGCGAGGCAGGCGGAGGAGCTGTGGCGCGGCGAGTTCGCCGAGGGGCTGGCCGGCCCCTACCTCGACGGTGAGCGGCGCCGCTGGGCGGAGAAGCGGCTGATGGTGCTGGAGACCCGGCTGGAGGGCGACCTGGAGCTGGGCCGGTACCACGAGTGCGTCCAGGAGCTGGCGCGGCAGGTGGACCGGCATCCGCTGCGCGAGCGGCTGGTGGGGCTCTCGATGCTGGCGCTGTACCGCTGCGGCCGTCCCGCGGAGGCGCTGGCGGCCTACGAGGAGGCCCGGAACCGGCTCATGGAGGAGCGGGGGGCGGAGCCCGGCCCCGCCCTGCGGGAGCTGCACGCGCGGATCGTGCGCCAGGACCCCTCGCTGCTGCCGGAGTCGGCGCTGGCGTCCTGAGCCCGGTACGGCACGGCACGGCCCCTGGGCGGCGCCGGTCGGAGGTTCGCCCGGTGGCGAGGTCCCCCGACCGGCGCGGCGCTAGGAGCCTTCCTCGGAGCCGGTCAGTCCGACGGCGGCGGCGAGCCGGGTGACGGCGTGGTCGAAGAACTCCTCGCGGGCGTTCACCAGTTGGTTGAACTGACCGAACACCTCGAAGCCGATCAGGCCGAACAGCTGGGCCCAGGCCGCGATGAGCCCCGCGGTCACGGGGGCGGGCAGGTCGAGGCCGAGCAGTTCCACGAGCCGGTCGGCGTCCTCGGCGACGGGCCCGGGGAGGGCCGGCGCGGACGCGCCGCCGGCGGGCTCGCGCAGGGCTCCGGCCGTGCGGGCGTCGCGGAGGACGCCGATCAGGGCGAGGCCGACGCGTGAGGCGGGGGCGACGGTGCTCCGGGGCGCGGAGTAGCCGGGCACGGGCGAGCCGTAGATCAGCGCGTACTCGTGCGGATGCGCCAGGGCCCACTGCCGTACGGCCCGGCAGACCGCTCGCCAGCGGGCGACCGGCGCGTCGCGGTCCGCCGCGGCCAGGGCGCGTTCGGCGGTGGAGCCGATGGCGTCGTAGGCGTCGATGATCAGCGCGGTCAGCAGGTCGTCGCGGCTGGGGAAGTACCGGTAGAGCGCGGAGGAGACCATGCCCAGTTCGCGGGCGACCGCGCGCAGCGAGAGCCGGGCGGCGCCCTCCTCGGCGAGTTGTCTGCGCGCCTCTTCCTTGATGGCGGCGGTGATCTCGGCGCGGGCCCGTTCCCTGGCTCCTCGGATCGCGTTCATGGGGTCAGTCTGCCAGCTCCGGAAGCACCGCACGAAAGAGAGAGCAGTGCTCTTGCGCGGACGCGTACGGCGTGTGACACTACTCTTGAGAGAGCACTGATCTCGAACTGGAACGCCTCTCTCGCCCTTGTCGTCCCGCGCGACCCGGAACCCTCGCCCAGGAGGCGGACCATGACCGCACAGCCGCACAGCGGATCGCAGCCGGCACCCGGCACCGCGCCGCACCACAGGAAGACCGGCGTGCTCACCGACCACGTGTTCAACAGGCTGGTGGCCTGGCTGCTCCGGCGGGGCGTCGGCCCCGCCGGAGCCCGGACCCTGGCCGTACGGGGACGCAAGAGCGGCGAATGGCGCACCACTCCCGTCAACCCTCTGGAGTTCGAAGGCGCCCGGTACCTCGTCGCACCGCGCGGGCACACCCAGTGGGTGCGCAATCTGCGCGCGGCCGGCGGCGGGGAGCTGCGCATCGGCAGGCGCGTGGACCGGTTCTCGGCCGTGGAGCTGCCGGACGAGGAGAAGCCGGCCGTGCTGCGGGCCTACCTGAGGAAGTGGAAGTGGGAGGTCGGCGCCTTCTTCGACGGCGTCGGGCCGGCCTCGGGCGACGGGGAGCTGCTGGCCGTGGCCGACCGGCACCCCGTCTTCCGGATCACCCGGGAGGGATGAACCGGTGACCGGGGCGCCGGGAAACGGCGCTCGGCACTCAGCGGTCCATCCGCTCCAGGGCCCGCTGGGCCAGGGGGTGGGTGCGGACGAGCTCTCCGAGGGTGGTCGTCCCCCGGGTGATCCTCGCGAAGGCGTTCCACGCCGGGCGGAAACCGGTGAGCACCGCGTGCAGCAGCTTCGGACGGCGGGCGAAGACGGCGTGCATCCGGCTGCCCACCCCCATCTCCACACCCAGCCCCGACTTGACGGCGAAGGCGTAGTTGAGGGCCTGGCGGCGGGCGTCCACCGCGTCGTGCGCCTCGGCGACCCGCACCGCCCACTCCCCCGCAAGCCGCCCGGAGCGCAGGGCGAAGGAGATGCCCTCGCGCGTCCAGGGCTCCAGCAGCCCGGCCGCGTCGCCGCACACCAGGACCCTGCCCCGGGTCAGCGGGGAGTCCGCCGAGCGGCAGCGGGTGAGGTGGCCCGAGGAGATCGCGGGCTCGAAGCCGGCGAGCCCGAGGCGGGCGATGAAGTCCTCCAGATAGCGCTTGGTCGCCGCGCCCTCGCCGCGTGCGGAGATCACCCCCACCGTGAGCGTGTCGCCCTTGGGGAACACCCAGCCGTAACTGCCGGGCAGCGGGCCCCAGTCGATGAGGACGCGGCCCGCCCAGTCCTCGGCCACCGACGGCGGCACCGGGATCTCGGCCTCCAGCCCGAGGTCCACCTGATCGACCTTCACCCCGACATGGGCCCCTATCCGGCTGGCACTGCCGTCCGCGCCGACCACTGCGCGGGCCAGGACGGTGCGGCCGTCCGCGAGGACCACGGCCACGGTGCGCCGGTCGGGAACGGCGGGGCCGTGCTGTTCGACGCGGGTGACGGCGGCTCCCGTCCACAGCTCCGCGCCGGCCTTCTGCGCGGACTCCACCAGCGCGTGGTCGAACTCGGGCCGGTTGACCAGCCCGAACAGCATGTTCCGGGAGCGCCGGGTACGGGCGAACCTGCCGTCCAGCGAGAAGGTCACCGCGTACACCCGGTCGCGCAGGGGCAGTTCGAAACCGGGCGGCAGGGCGTCCCTGGAGGGCCCGATGATGCCTCCGCCGCAGGTCTTGTAACGGGGGAGTTCCGCCTTCTCCAGAAGCAGGACCCGGCGCCCGGTGACGGCCGCGGCGTACGCCGCGGAGGCTCCGGCCGGTCCCGCTCCCACCACCACCACGTCCCACACCGGATCCTGCCGGTCCGTGCCCTCGGCGCCCTCGGCGCTTTCCCTGCTCACGTGTGTTACCGCTCCCGCTCGGCCGCTTCCGGTTATCGCCGCATCCTAGTGCCGCGTCCCCCCGAACCCCCTGTGGGATCATCGGCACCACACATTTCGCCTGTACGTACGGTGATCCCGCCCACAGGCACACAACGCAGCACCACGAAGGAGCGTTCCCCATGGCGCACGACGCATTGGCAGCCACCGTAGCCTCGCTGATGCCCCGGGCCCGTACCGAACTCGGCGAGCTGGTGGCCTTCAAATCGGTCGCCGACCCGGCCCAGTTCCCGCCCGAGGAGTGCGCGGGGGCGGCCCGGTGGGTGGCTGACGCGCTGCGCGCCGAGGGCTTCACCGACGTGGCGCTGCTGGACACCCCGGACGGCACGCAGTCGGTCTACGGCTTCCTGCCCGGCCCGGCCGGCGCCCCCACCGTTCTGCTGTACGCCCACTACGACGTGCAGCCGCCACTGGACGAGGACGCCTGGCTCTCCCCGCCGTTCACGCTGACCGAGCGCGACGGGCGGTGGTACGGGCGAGGCGCCGCCGACTGCAAGGGCGGTTTCATCATGCACCTGCTCGCGCTGCGCGCCCTGAAGGCCGACGGCGGGGTGCCGGTGAACGTCAAGGTCATCGCCGAGGGCTCCGAGGAGATGGGCATGGGCGGCCTGGAGCTCTACGCCGAGGCGCACCCGGAGCTGCTGACCGCCGACGCCATCGTCATCGGGGACTCCGGGAACTTCCGCGCCGGGCTGCCGACCGTCACCGCGACGCTGCGCGGGATGACCATGCTGAAGGTCCGGGTGGACACCCTGGAGGGCAATCTGCACTCCGGGCAGTTCGGCGGCGCCGCCCCGGACGCGCTCGCGGCCCTCATCCGGATGCTGGACTCGCTGCGCGCCGAGGACGGCTCGACGACCGTCGACGGGCTGTCCTCGGACGCCTCCTGGGAGGGCCTGCAGTACCCGGAGGAGGACTTCCGCAGGGACTCCAGGGTGCTCGACGGCGTGGAGCTGATCGGCTCGGGCACCGTCGCCGACCGCATCTGGGCCCGCCCCGCCGTCACCGTGCTGGGCATCGACTGCCCGCCCGTGGTCGGCGCCACCCCGTCGGTGCAGGCGAGCGCCCAGGCGCTGATCAGCCTGCGGGTGCCCCCGGGCACGGACGCCGCCGAGGCCACCGGGCTGCTCACCGCCCACCTGGAGTCCCACATCCCCTGGGGTGCGCGGCTGGCGGTGGAACAGGTGGGCCAGGGCCAGCCGTTCAGCGCGGACACCACCAGCCCGGCGTACACCGCGATGGCCGAGGCGATGCGCGAGGCGTACGACGGCGCCGAGATGGCCACCGCCGGCATGGGCGGCTCGATCCCGCTGTGCAACACCCTGGGCAGGCTCTACCCGAAGGCGGAGATCCTGCTGATCGGCCTGAGCGAGCCGGAGGCGCAGATCCACGCGGTCAACGAGAGCGTCTCCCCGGACGAACTGCGGCGGCTGTCGGTGACCGAGGCGCTGTTCCTGCGCAAGTACGCCGAGGCCGCGCTCGGCTGACCGGTCGCCGGCGCCGGGGGCCGGGGCCCGCGCGGTGCGCGGCTTCCGGCCGTCACGCGCCGACCGGTGTGCCCGCCTCCAGGTTGAGCGTGACGCCCCGCTCGCGCGCCCGCAGCGCCCAGCGCAGCCGCTCCATCCGCACCGGGGGCAGCATCCCGGCGGCCTCCCGCTCGGTGGCGAAGCGCCAGCCGCGCAGTTCCGAGCCGGGCAGCAGCAGGTCGCGGGCGGCCGCGGTGGTCAGCCGGCCGCCGTCGAAGAGCAGCCGCAGACCGCCGTAGCCGGGCGGGCGGGGCGGCTCCCAGTCGACGACGAGCAGCCGCGGCGCGGTGTCCAGCCGCAGCCCCAGTTCCTCGGCCACCTCGCGCAGCCCGGCGCGGGCGGGCGGTTCGCCGGGCTCGACCACGCCGCCGGGGAACTCCCAGCCGGGCTTGTAGGTCGGGTCGACCAGCAGCACCCGGTCCGCCTCGTCGAAGAGGAGGACCCCGGCCGCCACGGTCTCCCCGGTCGGTTCCGGGGTCTGCACGATGTCGCAGGCGCCTTCCCCGGCACGTACCGCCTCCGCCACCTTCTCGGCGGTCTGCCGGGGGGTGAGGAAGGTGGCGTCGACGGCGTGCGCGTCGGCCCGGAGCCAGTCCGGCACCCGGCTGCGGACCGCCGGGCGCCGGGCCGGCCCCGGGCACCGGCCGTCCGCCGCGGTGTCCGGGGCGCCGAAGGCGCGGCCCTCGCCGCTCCCGCCTTGCCCGGATGCCTCCCCGGCCTCCCCGCGCCGGGCGGCCCGCTCGCGGAGGATCGTTTCCTCTACGTCCAGCAGCACATGGCGTACGGGGATGCGGCGGGCCGCCAGTCCGCCGAAGACCTCGTCGCGGTACTCCTGCCGCAGCAGCGTCATCGGTACCACCAGGGTGCCGCCCACCTCACCGTGGACGGCGGCGGCCGTGTCCACCACCAGCCGCCGCCAGGCGGGCAGGTCCTGGCAGTCGGACACCTCGTCCAGGCGTTTGCGCGGCAGGAGCGCGCGCAGCCCCGCGCCGATCAGGCCGGGGTCGAAGAGGTGGCTGTCCGGAAGCAACTCGACCAGCTCACGGGCCGTCGTGGTCTTGCCCGCGCCGAAGGCGCCGTTCAACCAGACGATCACGGTTCCCCCCATTCCGTCGTCCCCGGTTCACTGCCCGCTCCACCCCGGCCCGGAAACGCGCCCCCGCGCCCCGTCCCGCGCGTTCCGCCCCGCACACCCCGCCCCACCGGCCGGAGCCCTCACACGGGCCGGCCCAGCGCCTCCCGGCAGGCCGCCGCGGCCCCGACGAGGCCGGCTGCGGTGCCCGTACCGGCTGGGACGACCTCCAGCCCCCGGACGAAGGAGAGCGTGGCGTACTCCCGCAGCGCCCGGCGCAGCGGGGCGAACAGCACCTCGCCGGACTGGGCCACTCCTCCTCCGATCACCGCGATCTCGATCTCGGCCAGTGTCGCGGTCGCCGCGATCCCGGCCGCCAGGGCCCGTGCGGCGCGTTCGAAGGAGGCGACGGCCACCGGATCCCCGGCGCGTGCGGCGGCGGCCACCCCGCGGGCGCCGGCGTCGCCGTCCGGCCCGGGCCGCCAGCCGCCGGCCAGGGCCCGGCGGGCGATGTTGGGTCCGCTGGCCAGGCCCTCCACGCAGCCGCGCGCCCCGCACGGGCAGGGGTCGCCGTCGAGGTCCACGCTGATGTGGCCGATGTGGCCGGCGTTGCCGGTCGGTCCGGGATGGAGTCTGCCGTCCAGGACCAGCCCGCCGCCCACCCCGGTGGAGACGACCATGCACAGGGCGTTGTCCCGGCCGCGCGCCGCGCCCTGCCAGTGCTCGGCGGCGGTGATCGCCACTCCGTCGCCCACCAGTGTCACGGGCATCCCCCCGACGATCGCGCGCACCCCCTCCACCAGCGGGTAGTCCCGCCAGCCGGGGATGTTGACCGGGCTCACCGTGCCCCGCCGGGCGTCCACCGGCCCGGCGCTGCCGATCCCCAGGGCCGCCACACGCGGCCACTGGGGGGCCGCCCTCAGTTCGCCGAGCACCTCGGCCACCGTCCGCATCACGCCGTCGCCCGGTTCCCGCGCCGGGGTGGGCCGCTGAGTCCGCAGCAGCAGCCGTCCGCCGTCGTCCACCAGCGCGCCCGCGATCTTGGTTCCGCCGATGTCGAGGGCGGCGAGAAGATCCTGATCCATGGGCGGAGAGTCTCACTCATTCCTGACAACGTTGTCCACTCCGTTGGCCGGCTCTATGCTCTGAGGCCACCGACGCACGGGAACGCGCCGTACGGCACCCGTGTCACCGATCGCCGACGACAGGACGAGACCTCAAGTGGCCGACACCGCCCGACCCGCCCGCAGCACCCGGCGCCGCTACGGGCTGCGGCCGACGATGAAGGACGTGGCCGCCCGCGCCGGGGTCGGTCTCAAGACCGTATCCCGGGTCGTCAACGACGAGCCCGGTGTCACCCCCGACACCGAGCGCCGGGTGCGGGAGGCCATCACCGCCCTCGGCTTCCGCCGCAACGACAGCGCCCGCATCCTGCGCAAGGGCCGCACCGCGAGCGTCGGACTGGTCCTGGAGGACCTCGCCGACCCCTTCTACGCCCCCCTCAGCCGCGCCGTCGAGGAGGTCGCCCGGGCGCACGGCGCGCTGCTGATCAACGGCTCCAGCGCCGAGGACGGCGAGCGCGAGAAGGAGCTGGCACTGGCCCTGTGCGCCCGGCGGGTGGACGGACTGGTGATCATCCCGGCCGGCGACGACCACCGCTACCTGGAGCCGGAGATCTCCGCCGGGATCGCCACCGTCTTCGTGGACCGCCCCGCCGCCCGCATCGAGGCCGACGCGGTGCTCTCCGACAGCTTCACGGGCGCGCGCGAGGGCGTCGCCCATCTCATCGCCCACGGTCACCGCAGGATCGGTTTCATCGGCGACCTGCCGCGCATCCACACCGCCGCCGAGCGGCTGCGCGGCTACCGGGCCGCGATGGCGGAGGCCGGGCTCGCGGTGGACGGCTCGTGGGTCGCGCTCGGCCCCACCGACCCCGGGCGCGTACGGGCCGACGCCGAGCGCATGCTGGCGGGGCGGGGATCGGCCGCGGGGCCGGTCACCGCGCTGCTGACGGGCAACAACCGGGTGACCGTCACCGTGGTGCGGGTGCTGGCGGGCCTGGAGCGGCGCGTGGCGCTGGTGGGCTTCGACGACTTCGAACTGGCCGATCTGCTGACCCCGCCGGTCACCGTCATCGCGCAGGAACCCGCGCTGCTGGGCCGCAGAGCCGGCGAGCTGCTCTTCCGCCGGCTGGAGGGCTCGGGCGAGGAGCCGCGGCGCGTGGTGCTGCCCACCCGGCTGATCCCGCGCGGCTCGGGAGAAGTGCCCCCGCCCCCCTGAGCACGCCCGGAAGCGCCCGGAGGGGGCCGGAGCCGGTACGGACGCGGCCGGGGCCGCGCGGATGGTGGTGAACCGACCCGCGCGGCCCCGGCCGCTGTCGTACGCCTTCCGCGGAAGGTGTCAGCCCTTGCGGGCCTTGATCTCCTCGGTGAGCTTGGGGAGGACCTCGAAGAGGTCGCCGACCACGCCGTAGTCGACCAGGTCGAAGATCGGGGCCTCCTCGTCCTTGTTGACGGCCACGATGGTCTTCGAGGTCTGCATGCCGGCCCGGTGCTGGATGGCGCCGGAGATGCCCGCCGCGATGTACAGCTGCGGCGAGACGGACTTGCCGGTCTGGCCGACCTGGTGGGTGTGCGGGTACCAGCCCGCGTCCACCGCGGCGCGCGAGGCGCCGACGGCCGCGCCGAGGGAGTCGGCGAGGTTCTCGATGACCGAGAAGTTCTCGGCGCCGTTGACGCCGCGGCCGCCGGAGACCACGATCGCGGCCTCGGTCAGCTCCGGGCGGCCGGTCGACTCGCGCGGGGTGCGGGAGACGACCTTGGTGCCGGTGGACTTCTCTCCGAAGGTCACCGACAGCTGCTCGACCGTGCCCGCGGCCGGGGCGGCCTCGGGTGCGGCGGAGTTGGGCTTGACGGTGATGACCGGGGTGCCCTTGGTGACGCGGGACTTGGTGGTGAAGGCCGCGGCGAAGACCGACTGGGTCGCCACCGGGCCGGAGTCGCCGGCCTCCAGGTCGACGGCGTCGGTGATGACGCCCGAGCCGATGCGCAGCGCCAGGCGGGCCGCGATCTCCTTGCCCTCCGCGGAGGAGGGGACCAGCACGGCGGCCGGGGAGACGGCCTCGTAGGCGGCCTGGAGCGCGTCCACCTTCGGCACGACCAGGTAGTCGGCGAACTCGGGGGCGTCGGCGGCGAGCACCTTCACCGCGCCGTACTCGGCCAGCGTGGCGGCGGCGCCGTCGGCGCCGGCGCCCAGGTGCACGGCGACCGGATCGCCGATGCGGCGGGCCAGGGTCAGCAGTTCGAGGGTGGGCTTGCGGACGGCACCGTCCACGTGGTCGACGTAGACAAGGACTTCAGCCATGGGAGTTGCTCTCCTGCGAGGAATGCGAGGGCGGAAAGGAGTGAGGGGTGCGACGGACCTTCGGGCTCAGATGAACTTCTGGCCCGCGAGGAACTCGGCGAGCTGCTTGGCGCCCTCGCCCTCGTCCTTGACGATCGTGCCCGCGGTGCGGGCCGGGCGCTCGGCGGCGTCGTCGACCTTGGTCCAGGAGCCCTCGAGGCCGACCTCGTCGGCGTCGATGTCCAGGTCGTCCAGGTCCAGGGACTGAACCGGCTTCTTCTTGGCGGCCATGATGCCCTTGAAGGAGGGGTAGCGCGCCTCACCGGACTGGTCGGTCACGGACACGACGGCCGGGAGCGCGGCCTGAAGCTGCTCGGTGGCGGCGTCGCCGTCACGGCGGCCGGTGACCTTGCCGTCGGCCACGGAGACCTCGGAGAGCAGGGTGACCTGCGGCACGCCCAGGCGCTCGGACAGCAGCGCGGGCAGCACGCCCATCGTGCCGTCGGTGGAGGCCATGCCGCAGACGACCAGGTCGTAGCCGGTCTTCTCGACGGCCTTGGCCAGCACCAGGGAGGTGCCGATCGCGTCGGTGCCGTGCAGGTCGTCGTCCTCGACGTGCACGGCCTTGTCGGCGCCCATGGACAGCGCCTTGCGCAGCGCGTCCTTGGCGTCCTCGGGGCCGACGGTCAGCACGGTGACCTCGGCGTCGTCGGCATTCTCGGCGATCTGCAGGGCCTGCTCGACGGCGTACTCGTCGAGCTCCGACAGCAGACCGTCCACGTCCTCGCGGTCGACGGTCAGGTCGTCGGCGAAGTGCCGGTCGCCGGTGGCGTCGGGCACGTACTTCACACAGACAACGATCCTCAAGCTCACGCCGGCTCTCCTACATGCGTCGTCATTACTGGCTGCCTTGTCTCACAGGCAGCATAGGCGCCTGATCGGGCGGAATCCGGTCCGGTGGGGCCGGCTCTCCATCCAGGATATTACTCGTCAGTACACCCAGGCCCTTACCCAGAGGCAAGGCCGGTGAACTGTGACCTTTCCAACGGCTCAGGAGGGCACTGTGCCCTCTCCCAACGCGTTGTAACGCCCCGCGTGGTACAGCAGCGGGCGGCCCGCGCCGGAGGAGTCCCCGGCCACCAGCTCCGCCAGGACCACCCGGTGGTCGCCGGTCGGCACCCGGGCCACCACCGCGCCCACCGTCCAGGCGAGCACGCCCTCCAGCACCGGCACCTCGTACGGCCCCCGGTGCCAGCGGGTGGGCGGCGCGAAGCGGTCCGCTCCCGGGCGGGCGAAGGTGGCGGCCAGCTCGCGCTGGTGCTCGCCCAGTATGTGCACCCCCACGTGCTCCGCCTCGGCGACCACCGGCCACACCGAGGAGGCCGTGGCGATGTTGAAGGAGACCAGCGGTGGTTCGGCGGCGACGGAGGCCAGGGAGGTCGCGGTGAACCCGGCGGGGCGGCCGTTCCCGTGGGCGGTGATCACGGCGACCCCGGCGGCGTGCCGCCGGAAGACGGCGCGCAGCAGGGCGGGACCGGCTTCGGCCGCCTCCCGTGCCCGCCGGATGCCGTTCGGTGCGCTCATCTGAGATCCCCTGCCCACGGCAGGCCAGGCTGTCCACCGCGGGCGGTCCGCGTCAAGTTCGCCCGCGCGGATGGGACCAGGGTCACGCGGCCTGCGCCCCTCCCGGCCCCGGGGGCCCTCCCGGCCCTCACACGGCCTCCCCGAGCGCGGCGATGACATCGGCCCTGCGCGGCTGCCCGCTCGCCCGCCGGGTTATCCGGCCCCGCGCGTCCAGCACCAGGACGGTGGGGGTGCGCATGATGCCCAGCCGCCGCACCAGATCCAGCCGGGACTCGGCGTCCACCTCCACGTGGACGACGCCCTCGACCATCTGCGCCACCTCGGCCAGGATCCGCCGGGTGGCCCGGCAGGGCTGGCAGAAGGCGCTGGAGAACTGCACCAGCGTGGCCCGCTCCCCCAGCCGCTCGGCCCCCACCTCTCCGGCGGTCAGCCTCTCCTCCGCATCCCGTCCGCGCACCGTCATCCTTCCGTTCCGTCTGCTGTGCGCCATCCCGAAGGCGCCGGCCAGCGCCAGCACCGCCAGGCACACGACCAGTCCCGTCGTCCCCGCCGTCCCTGTCATCCCTGTCATCTCCGCCGACCCTGTCACCCCGTCGCTCCGGCCGCCCCCCGCATCGTCTCCCACAGCGCCCGGGGCCATGCCGCCGATTCCCGCATCCGGCCGCCGCCGTGCCCCCGGGTGCGGAATGCTGACGCCATGAGGGTCGACATACGGGGAACGAGGTTCGCCGCCGCCGTGACCACCGCGGTCCTGGCCGCCGTGCTGGTCAGCGGGAGTTTCTGGCTGCTGGCCGCACAGGCGCTGGTGTTCGCCGCCGGGGCGGGGCTCGGCGTGGCGCGGTCGCCCTACGGGCTGGTCTTCCGCCGTCTGGTCCGGCCCCGGCTGGGACCGCCGGCCGGAACGGAGGACGCGGCGCCGCCCCGCTTCGCGCAGGCCGTGGGTCTGGCCTTCGCCCTGGTGGGCCTGGTGGGCTACGGCGCCGGGCCCCTGTGGCTGGGCATGGCTGCGACCGCGTGCGCGCTCGCGGCGGCCTTCCTCAACGCCGCCTTCGGCTACTGCCTGGGCTGCGAGGTGTACCTGACACTGCGCCGGGTCGCGGGGTGAGGCGCCGGGTGGTGTCCGGCCCGGTGGTGTCCGAACGTGACGAGGATCTCCCGTCCCCCGAATTGGCCAGGGAAGTTACGGCGGCGTAGGTTCGGGTAGATCAGCCGGGAGAACCCTCCCCAGGCAGCTTCCCAGAAGGGTCCTCCCCGTATGGCAGAACTGGTGTATCCGCCCGTGATCGGTGCAGCCCGCACCCTGTTCAGGGCTCTCGATTTGCGTTTCGACATCGACGGTACCGAGCACGTCCCGCGGCGCGGCGGCGCCGTGCTGGTCAGCAACCACATCGGCTACCTCGACTTCGTCTTCGCCGGGCTGGCCGCCCGGCCCGCCAAGCGGCTGGTGCGCTTCATGGCGAAGGAGTCGGTCTTCCGGCACAAGGTCTCGGGGCCGCTGATGCGCGCGATGAAGCACATACCGGTGGACCGCTCGCAGGGCGAGCACGCCTACCGCCACGCGCTGAGGGCGCTGCGCTCGGGCGAGATCATCGGCGTCTTCCCCGAGGCCACGATCTCGCAGTCGTTCACCCTGAAGAACTTCAAGACCGGTGCGGCCCGGATGGCGCAGGAGGCCGGCGTGCCGCTGCTGCCCGTCGCGCTGTGGGGCACTCAGCGGCTGTGGACCAAGGGCCACAAGCGGGACTTCGGCCGCAACCACTTCCCGATCACCATCCGGGTCGGTGAGCCGCTGCGGCCCGCCGAGGGCGAGTCGGCGGCCAAGCTCACCGAGCGGCTGCGCGACCGCGTGCAGGAGCTGCTGGAGGCGGCCCAGCGGGCGTACCCGGTGCGGCCCAAGGGGCCGGACGACACCTGGTGGATGCCCGCGCATCTGGGCGGCACCGCCCCGACCCCGGCCGAGGCCGGTTCCCTCTAGGGCGGGCCGGACGGGGGCGTCAGAGCCTCTCGGGGAGCAGCCGCTCCAGCTGTGCGCGGTCACCGGCCCGCTTCAGGGCGGTCAGGACGGGCTCGGGCGGGGCCGCGTGGAGTTCGGGGATGTCGCACTCCCCCGCGTCCGGATCCGGTGTGAAGGCGAGCCGCTCCCCGTCGAGCGAGAAGCGCGCGTCCACGCCCGGCTTGTTGCCGCGCGGGTCCTGGCGCGCCCAGGGGCGGCCGGGCAGCCTGAGGGCGACCAGGCCGTGGACGACGTTCAGTTTCTGGTAGCACAGGGCGGCCGGGATGCCCTCGTGGCGCAGCAGCGCCGTCAGCGCGTGCGCCTTGGCGTGGCAGATGCCGTTGCGGGTGGCGAGGACGTCGGAGGCGCGCCAGGCCACCCGCTGGTCGCCGCTGTCGAAGGAGTGCGGGATGGTGTCGCGAACGAAGTCGAAGGCGGCCTCGGCGTAGCGCACGAGGCCGCCTTCGCCGTCCGTGCGCCCGCCGGTCCGCTCCCGCAGCCGCGAGGCCGTCTCCGCGACCAGGGGATGCCGGTGGTCGACGGCCTCGCAGGCTGCGAGGTAGGCGAACGGGTCCGGGTCCTGCTGGATCAGCTCCATGTTCCGGAAGCCTAGGAGGGGAGGGGGTGGCCAGCCTCCCTTTTTCCGGTCCGGCTTCTTCCGGCCGGCAGGCCGCCCGCATGCGCGGTCAGCGGGCCATCTCCTCCCGCAGCGCGGCGACGAAACCGTCGACGTCCTCCTCGGTGGTGTCGAAGGAGCACATCCAGCGCACGTCGCCGGCGGCCTCGTCCCAGAAGTAGAAGCGATAACGCTTCTGCAGCCGCTCGCTCACGTCGTGCGGAAGCCGGGCGAAGACGGCGTTGGCCTGCACGGGGTGGAGGATCTCCACCCCGTGCACGGTGCGCGCGCCGTCGGCCAGCCGCCCGGCCATGGCGTTGGCGTGGGAGGCGCTGCGCAGCCACAGGTCGCCGGCGAGCAGCGCCTCGAACTGCACCGAGACGAAGCGCATCTTGGAGGCCAGCTGCATCGACAGCTTCCGCAGGTGCTTCATCGCCCGCACCGCGCCGGGGTTGAGCACGACGACGGCCTCGCCGAAGAGCATGCCGTTCTTGGTGCCGCCGAAGGAGAGCACGTCCACGCCCGCGTCCGTGGTGAACGCCCGCAGCGGGACGCCCAGCGCGGCCGCCGCGTTGGCGATGCGGGCGCCGTCGAGGTGGACGGCCATGCCGCGTTCGTGGGCCGTCTCGCAGATCGCCCGGATCTCCTCGGGCGTGTAGACGGTGCCCAGTTCGGTGTTCTGGGTGATCGAGACCACCTGCGGCATCGCCCGGTGCTCGTCGTCGAAGCCGTACGCCTCGCGCTCGACCAGCTCGGGGGTGAGCTTGCCGTGCTCGGTGGGCACGGTCAGCAGCTTCAGCCCGCCGACCCGTTCGGGCGCGCCGCACTCGTCCACGTTGATGTGGGCGCTGTCGGCGCAGACGACCGCGCCCCAGCGGTCGGTGAGGGCCTGGAGGGCCACGACGTTGGCGCCGGTGCCGTTGAACACCGGGAAGACCTCCGCCGACGGCCCGAGGTGGGCGCGGAAGACCTCCTGGAGGTGGGCGGTGTACTCGTCCTCGCCGTAGGCGGTCTGGTGACCGCCGTTGGCGAGGGCGAGCGCCGCCAGGATCTCCGGGTGCGCGCCCGCGTAGTTGTCGCTGGCGAAGCCGCGCACCCGCGGGTCGTGGCGGCGCCGGGCGTCCGTCGGAGGGGATGCCGGGGGTGCCTCGGTCGGGTGGGCCTCTACGGTTGCGGGGTCAGCCACAGGCGGTGTCCGTTCACTTCCTCGGCGGACTTGTCCCAGACACCGGCGATGGCCTCGGCCAGCTCCCCGACGTCGGTGAAGCCCGCGAATTTGGCGTTCGGGCGCTCGGCGCGCATCGCGTCGTTGACCAGCGCCTTGACCACCAGGATGGCAGCAGCGGCCGGAGGCCCCGCATCCGCCCCCTTGCCAGCCTTGCGGAAGGCGTCGGCCAGGGCCAGGGTCCAGGCCTCGGCGGCGGCCTTGGCCGCGGAGTAGGCGGCGTTGCCCGCGGTGGGGCGGGTGGCGCCGGCGGCGCTGATCAGGACGTAGCGGCCGTTTCCGCTGCGGCGCAGGGCTCCCTCGAAGGCCAGGGAGGTGTGCTGCACGGTGCGCACCAGCAGCTTCTCCAGCAGGTCCCAGTGGGACAGGTCGGTCTCGGCGAAGGCGGCCGAGCCGCGCCAGCCGCCGACCAGGTGAACCAGCCCGTCGACGCGGCCGTACTCCTTCTCGGTGCGGGTGGCCCACTCGCGGGTGGCCTCCAGGTCGAGCAGGTCGACGGTGTCGCCGGTGACGGCGGCGCCGCCGTGCGCGAAGCGGGCCCTGTCGACGGCCTCGGCCAGCCGCTCGGCGTCCGCGTCGGCGGCGACGACGGTGGCGCCCCGTTCGGCCAGGCTCAGCAGCGCGGCCTGCCCGGCGGGGCCCGCCGCGCCGGCGACGGCGACGACGGCGCCGTCCAGGGGGCCGCCGTTGCCGTTGGATGTGCTGGTCATGGTGGTGATCGCCTCTCTGTGACGTCCGGTGGTCACGCCGCGGCCGGGAGGGCGGACTCGGCGGTGATGCCCTTGGTCGATGCGATCACGTTACGCAGCTTCTTGGCGAGGGCCTCGTAGAACATGCTCAGCGGGAACTCGTCGGGGAGCACCTCGTCCACCAGCTTGCGCGGCGGCAGGCTCAGGTCCAGGGCGTCGGGGCCCTTGGCCCAGGTCGAGCCGGGGTGCGGGGCGAGGTAGGTGGAGACCAGCTCGTAGGCCTTGAACCAGTGGACCAGCTTGGGGCGGTCGATGCCCTCGCGGTAGAGGGTCTCGATCTCCTCGCGCAGGTGCACGGTCACCTCGCGGGCCCGCTGCCAGTCGATGCTGAGCTTGTTGTCCGTCCAGCGCAGGGCATCGTGCTTGTGGAGGTAGGCGAACAGCAGCTGGCCGCCCAGCCCGTCGTAGTTGCGGCTGCGCTCGCCGGTGACGGGGAAGCGGAACAGGCGCTCCAGCAGCACGGCGTACTGCACGTCGCGGCCCTGCTCGAAACCGTCGGCCTCCAGCTTCACTGCCTCGTGGAAGGCGGTGAGATCGCAGCGCAGCTCCTCCAGGCCGTACATCCAGAACGGCTGGCGCTGCTTGATCATGAACGGGTCGAAGGGCAGGTCGCCGTGGCTGTGGGTGCGGTCGTGGACCATGTCCCACAGCACGAAGGTCTGCTGGGCGCGCTTCTGGTCGGCCAGCAGCCCCCGGGCGTCCTCGGGCAGCTCCAGCTTGGTGACCTCGCAGGCGGCGTCGACGACGCGGCGGAAGCGGGCGGCCTCGCGGTCGCAGAAGATCCCGCCCCAGGAGAACCGCTCGGGCGCCTCGCGCACGGCGACGGTCTCGGGGAAGAGGACCGCGGAGTGGGTGTCGTAGCCGCTGGTGAAGTCCTCGAAGGTGATGCCGAGGAAGAGCGGGTTGTCGTAGCGGGTGCGCTCCAGCTCGGCCAGCCAGTCCGGCCAGACCACGCGCAGGACGACGGCCTCCAGGTTGCGGTCGGGGTTGCCGTTCTGCGTGTACATGGGGAAGACGACCAGGTGCTGGATCCCGTCGGCGCGGTGGGAGGCGGGCTGGAAGGCCAGCAGGGAGTCCAGGAAGTCGGGGACGCCGAAGCCGCTCCCGGCCCAGCGGCGCAGGTCGGCCACCAGCGCGCGGTGGTAGGCCTCGTTGTGCGGGAGCAGCGGTGCGAGCTCCTCGACGCAGGCCACGACCTGCTCGATGCGCCGCTCGACCTCGGCCCGCGCGGGGGCGCCCTCGGCCTCGAAGTCGATGGAGCCGTCCTTGGACTGGGCGGGACGGACAGCCTCGACGGCCTCCTTGAGCACCGCCCAGGCGGGGTGCTCCACCACACGGCCGGCGAACGAGTCGCCGGCGGTCGGAGCGCCACCCGTCACTACCACGGGCGAAAGGATTTCCGTCATTACTACCCCTCCACAGAAGAAACTCTCGTAGCAGCACCGTAGCTGCGCAGACTTCCCCGATCAACCCGAGAAGGAGAAAGTTCTTCTGCCGACCACCCGCCATGCAGCTGTTTTTCCTGCGAGCTCCCCTGTCAAACGGAAGAGAGAGCCGTATCCACGCCGAGGGGGCCGATCCAGCGTGCTCCGCGCCCGCCGCCGGTCCCACCGGCGCCCCGCGTCCCGGGCGGTGATCGTCCGCGGCTACTCTTGCCGCGCGTACGCACCGCCGCTTCGAACACCGCAGGAAAGCGAGAACGCGCCGTGCCACTGCTGACCGTCGGCCACCGCGGGGTGATGGGCGTCGAGCCCGAGAACACCCTGCGCTCCTTCGTCCGGGCCGACCGCGAGGGCTTCGACGTCATCGAACTGGACCTCCACCTGAGCCGGGACGGCGCACTGGTGGTGATGCACGACGCCGATGTGGACCGCACCACCGACGGCTCCGGTCCCGTCGCGGACAAGACCCTCGCCGAGCTGCGCGAGCTGGACGCCGGCCTCGGCGAGCGAGTCCCGGTCTTCGAGGAGGTCGTGGAGGCGGTCTCCGCGCCGCTCCAGGCCGAGATCAAGGACCGCGCCGCGGCGCGGGTGCTGGCGGAGGCCGTCGAACGGCTGGGCCTTCACCGGCGGGTCACGGTGATCTCGTTCCACGACGACGCCCTGCGCGAGACCCGCAGGCTGCTGCCGGACATCCCCATCGCGCTGGTCACCGGCACCTCGACACCCACCGCCCCCGAGCGCGCCGTGGATCTGGGGGCCCCGATGGTCTCCTGCGAGCTGCGCCGGCTGGACGCGGACGTCGTCGGGCGCTGCCGCGCCGCGGGCCTGAAGGTGATCTCCTGGACGGTCAACACCGACCAGGAGCTGGCCCGCGTCCGCGAGCTGGGGCTGGACGGCGTGGTCACCGACCTGCCCGATGTCAGGAGAGCGGTCGGCGAAGCGGCTTGACCAGCAGCTCGAACTCCAGGTCGTCGCGGAGCGGGACGCCGAAACGCTCGTCGCCGTACGGGAAGGGGCTGGTGCGCCCGGTCCGGGCGTAGCCGCGGCGCTCGTACCAGGCGATCAGGTCGGCCCGGGCGGTGATCACCGTCATGTGCATCTCGCGGGCGCCCCAGCGCTCCCGCGCCGTCCGCTCGGCCTCCGCCAGAACCGCCCTGCCCAGCCCGCCGCCCTGAAGGAGGGGGCGGACGGCGAACATCCCGAAGTACGCGACGGTCCGCCCCGCCCCGCCCTCGCGGCGCTCGAGCTGGCAGCAGGCGACCGGCTCCCCGTCCCGCTCGGCCACCAGCATCAGGCTGCCGGGGGCCCGGACGACGTCGGCGACGCCCTCGGGGTCGGTGCGCTGCCCGTCCAGCAGGTCCGCCTCGGTGGTCCAGCCCGCCCGGCTGGCCTCGCCCCGGTACGCCGACTCCACCAGGGCGACCAGCGCGGGGACGTCGTCCTCGCCCGCGGTCCTGAAGCTCAGGCCGGAGCCGCTCTCACGGGCGGTCCGGGAGGCAGTCGGGGGGATGACACCGGAGGCCGCGGAGGCGGGGGCGTTCGGGGCGTTCATGGGGCCGAGCCTAAACCTCCGTCCGCACGGCCCGGCCGTCCGGCCCGTATACCGGACAGCGCCCCGGAAGCGGCCTAGGCTCGGTGCCATGGTTCACGTACTGAGCAGCCGGATCCTGCTGCGCCCCACCGACCCGGACCGTTCGCGGGCCTTCTACGGCGACGCCCTGGGGCTGGCGGTGTACCGGGAGTTCGGCACCGGGCCGGAGCGCGGGACCGTCTACTTCCTGGGCGGCGGCTTCCTGGAGGTCTCCGGCCGGTCCGAGGTACCGCCCGCGCCCGGCCTGAGGCTGTGGCTCCAGGTCGCCGACGCGGCCGGGGCCCACCGGGAGCTCGCCGACCGCGGCGTGGAGGTGCTGCGGGAGCCCAGGCGCGAGCCGTGGGGGCTGGTGGAGACGTGGATCAGCGATCCGGACGGGGTGCCGATCGTCCTCGTCGAGGTTCCCGAGGACCATCCGCTGCGCCACCGGCCCGGTATCTGAGGTCTCCCGCGCCTTTTCCGGGGCCGTGCCGCGGCCCCGCGAGCGCGCGCTCCGATCGCGCTCCCCCACTGCCTCCGCGCGCTCCCGTACCGGCGTCCGGCGCCGGGCATCCTCCCCGCGGAACCGGCCGGAGCGGCCGGCCGGGGAAGCGGCGGGGAGGCGGGGTGCACGGACCGGAGCCGGTCGGCTGGATGCTGGTGGTCCTGTGCGGCGCCGTGGGCGTGTACTGCCTGCGGCAGACGCGCGGCGGCACGCCCGGGCAGCGGCGGGAGGCCGCCGGCGAGGCGGTGATGGGGCTGGGCATGGCCGTGATGGCGCTGCCCGCCTCGGCGGTGGACCCACTGCCGCCGGCGGTCTTCGCGGCGCTCTTCGGCGCCGCCGCGGTGTACGGACTGGCGCTGGTCCTGTTCGACGGGGAGCACCGGCTCCACCATCTGCACCACACCGTCGGCGCCCTGGCCATGCTCCACATGGCGCTCGCCATGTCCGCCGCCCCCGCCCACGGGCACCATGCGGCGGCGCCCTCCGCCCAGCCGGCCCCCACCGCGGAGCTGACAGGAGCGCTGCTGGTCTACTTCGCGCTGTACGCGCTGCTCGCGGGAGCCCGGCTGGCTCCCGCGCCGGGCCCCCTGAGCCTCCCGGTCGCCACCTCCGGCGTCCGCGGCGGTCGTGCCGGTCGCGGCGACGGGCAGCGGCGGGCGCCGGAGGTGGCCGCCGCCTGCCGACTGGCGATGGGCATAGGGATGTTCGCGATGCTGCTCACCTCCTGATCGTTCGCGGGGACCGGTGAAACACCGCGCCGGTGAGGCGTGCGTCACTTCCCGTTTCCCTCCGGACGCGCGAGCGGCCTCCGGCTCATAGGCTGTCGCCCATGATGGTCGCGCTCGCACTGATCGTCCTGGGCGCACTGATCGCGGCGACGGCGCCGCGCGTGCTGGCCCGCGGCTCCTGGCCGGACCGCGAGCCGGTGCTGGCGCTGCTGGTGTGGCAGTGCGTGGTGGTCGCCGTGCTGCTGTGCTGCGTGCTCGCCATGGCCCTGTCCGGCGCGGCGGCCTGGCAGGCGGTGCGCGGCCACGTCTTCGCCCCGGCTCCGAGCCGGGTCGTCGAGGCGTACGGGCTCAGCGCGTTCGGCGAGTCCTGGCCCGCGGTGGTGGCTGTGGTGCTCGCCTGCGGTGGCCTGTGGACCGCCGCGATGCTCACCCGGGAGATCCGCCACACGCGCGCCCGGCGGCGCGCCCGGCGCGCCGAACTCCTCGCCCGCGCGCCGCTGCTGCCCGGCGAGGAACCGGCCTCCGGTGAACGGCTGGTGGTGCTGGAGAGCGAGCGCCCGGACGCCTGGTGGCTGCCGGGGAGCACGCCCCGGCTGGTGGTCACCACCGCGGCGCTGCGCCGGCTGAGAGGACGCAGGCTCGACGCCGTCCTCGCCCATGAGCAGGGACATCTGCGGGCCCGTCACGACTGGCTGCTGAACTGCTCCTCCGCGCTCGCCGCCGGCTTCCCGCGGGTACCGGTCTTCCGTGCGTTCCGCGATCAGGTGCACCGGCTGGTGGAGCTGGCGGCCGACGACGTCGCCTCGCGGCGCTGCGGACGGCTGGCGGTGGCTCTGGCACTGGTCGAACTCAACGAGGAGCGCGGGGTGTTCGACCCGCACGCCGCGCACTCCGGCGCACAGGTGCCGCAGCGGGTCGACCGGCTGCTGAGGGCCGCTCCCCGGCTGACGGTGGTCCGGCGGCTGCGGATGACCGCGCTGGCGGCCCTGGTGCTGATGGTGCCGTTGCTGGTGGCCTTCGCCCCCGGGCTGAGAGCGCTGGGCTGAGAGCGCTGGGCTGAGAGCGCTGGGCCGCCGCCCGTGCGCCGCGGCGCGCGCCCCCTCGACCGGCCAACCCGTCGACCGGGCGGTTGGACCGCCGCCCAGTGGCGATTCTCTCCAGCATGGCCCGCTCCTCCCGTTGCCCCTCCCCGCGTTCCCTCTCCTGCCTGGCCGCCCCGCTGTGCACCGCTGTCGCCGCGGTGCTCACCGTGCTCGTCCTGTCGGGATGGGACCCGCTGCTGGACCTCGACGCGCACGTCACGGCCGAACTGCACCGCACGGCGGTGGCCGAGCCCGGCTGGACACGGCTCAACCGGGTGCTGACCGACTGGGTGTGGGATCCGTGGACGATGCGGGCCGTGCTGCTGGTGACGGTCGTGTGGCTGGTGCTGCGCGGCGCGCGCCGGCCGGCGCTCTGGCTCTCGTCCGCCGCGATCGCCGGCACCGTCCTCCAGCAGGTCCTCAAGGCGCTGTTCGACCGCGACCGCCCGCGCTGGAGCGATCCGGTGGACTCGGCGAGCTTCGCGGCACTGCCCTCCGGACACGCCATGACGGCGGCGCTCACCTGCGGTCTGCTGCTGTGGCTGGCGCATCTGCGCCGAGCGGGCCGCCCTGTGCGCCTGGCCGTCGTGTGGGTGGGCGCGGTGAGCGTCGCCGGGGCGGGCTTCACCCGGGTCTACCTGGGCGTGCACTGGCCCACCGACGTGGTCGTCGGCTGGCTGCTGGGCTTCGCCGTGGCCGCCGCGGCGGCGGCGCTGTGGAGCGGGCGCGGTGCCCGGCCCTCTCGACCGGAGCGGCACGGGCCGGAAGGATCGGCTCCATGGTGATCAGAGGCGTCCTCTTCGACTTCTCCGGGACACTGCTGCGCGTCGAGCCCACGGCGGACTGGCTGCGCGCCGTACTCGACGAGGCGGGCATCGCCCTGCCCGATGACGAGTCCGCCCGGCTGGCGGCGGAACTGGAGGAGGCCGGCGCACTGCCCGGCGGCGCCTCCCCCCGTGCCGTGCCTCCCGGCCTGCGGAAGCTGTGGCGGGAGCGCGACCTCGGCGCCGAGCGGCACCGCGCCGCCTACACCGCGCTGGCCCGCCGGGTGCCGCTGCCCCGGCCGGAGTTGTACGACGCCCTCTACGAGAGGCACATGCGGCCGGAGGCCTGGCACCCCTACCCCGACACCGCCGAGGTCCTGGACGCGCTGCGGGAGCGGGGGCTGCCGGTGGCGGTGGTGAGCAACATCGGCTGGGACCTGCGGCCGGTGTTCGAGGCCCACGGCCTGGACCGCCGGGTGGACTCCTACGTGCTCTCCTTCGAACAGGGCGTCCAGAAGCCGGACCCCGGCATCTTCGAGCTGGCCTGCCGCGCTCTGGGGGTGGCGCCCGGGGAGGCGCTGATGGTCGGCGACAGCCGGCACGCGGACGGCGGGGCCGCCGCGCTGGGCTGCGCCGTGCACCTGGTGGACCATCTGCCCCGCGACCGGCGGCCCGACGGGCTGCGGCCGGTCCTGGACCTGGTGGACCGTACCGGCTGAGCGAGCCGGGCGGGTGACCGTGTGGAAGCACCGAAAGAGGGGCCGATCTCGGGCGATCCCCCGCGTCGCCCGAGATCGGCGTCCGACCGGACACCGCCGTGACTCGCCGGCCGGCGTCCGGAGTCCGCTGAGTATATTGGCCCTGAGCCAGTCAACGCAGGAGTTAACAGGATGTCCCCTCGCAGCGCATCGGTCAATGAGGAGTTGCGCCGGCGTTCCCGCGAGCGGCTGCTGCAGGCGACGGTGGAGCTCGTCGACGAGCGCGGATACGAGGCGACGACCCTGGGGGACATCGCGGACCGGGCCGGGGCGGCGCGGGGCCTGGTGTCGTACTACTTCCCGGGCAAGCGGCAGCTGCTGCAGTCGGCCGTCCACCGGCTGATGCACCTCACCCTGGCCGAGGCGCTGGAGCGCGAGCCGCGGCCTGCGGGCCCGGACGCCGGGCGGGAGGGGCTGGCCCGTGCGATCGACGCGATCCTGGGGCTCGCCCGCGACCGGCCGACGCTGATGCGCACTCATATGGCCGGCATCCTGCAGCACGAGGGTTTCGTCCAGTGCGACGAGCAGCAGCGGCTGGCCTGCCTGCTGCGCGACACCGTCGTCGGCTACGGCTCGCACGATCCGGACACCGACTACCCGCTGCTGCGCGCACTGCTCATGGGGGCGGTGGTGGCCGTGCTGCTGCCCGGGGCGCCGATGCCGCCGGCGAGGCTGCGGGCCGAGCTGTTCGCCCGGTACGGGCTGGACTGGGAGCTCGGGTTCCCGCCCGACATCCCCCTGGGGGAGCGGGCCGGGCAGGTCTCACTGCTGCCGCTGCCGGGCCCGCTCTGACGGACCCTCGGCGGACGGGAGGAACCGACGGGCCCCGGCGGCACGTGCCGCCGGGGCCCTGCGTGTTCAGCGGTCCGAGGGCCGGGCCGGATCAGCGGTAGTCGGGCTGGGTCTGCGGGTTGAGCTCGTCCAGCCGGACACGCTCGGCGCCGGCGGTGCGGGGGTCCCGGATCCGCAGGACGTCGAAGCCCATCTGGATGTCGTTCGAGTAGACGTGGCCGTTGTAGTAGTACGCCGACCACGAGCCGCCGATAGTGTCGGGGTCGGAGTACGGGCCGCGCTCGAAGTACCCGATCTCCCGGGGCCTGGTGGAGTCGGTGAAGTCCCAGAAGGAGACTCCGCCCTGGTACCAGGCCTGCACCATGATGTCGCGGCCCTTGACCGGGATCAGCGAGCCGTTGTGGGCCACGCAGTTCTCGGTGTCGGCCTGGTGCCGGGGGATCTTGAAGTAGCTCTTGAACACCAGCTTGCGCTGGTCGCCCTTGCCCGTGATGTGGTAGATGCCGTTGGCGCCGCGCTTGTCGCCGACCTCCGCGTTGCAGGTGGCGCCGACGCCGCCGCCGAGCTCGTCGGTGAAGACGACCTTGCGGCCGCTCTCGTTGAAGGTCGCCGAGTGCCAGAACGCGAAGTTCTCGTTGTCCTGGACGCGGTCGATGACGCGGGGGGCGGCCGGGTCCGAGATGTCCATCAGGATGCCGTCACCCATGCACGCGCCCGCCGCGATCTTCATGTCGGGGAACGCGGTGATGTCGTGGCAGCCGGTGGTGGGCACCATGGCGACCGGGTTCTCCGGCGGGCCGGGGTTGCCGCCGTCCGGGAAGAGGACGGGGAAGTCGATCACCGCCGCCTCCCCGGGAGCCTCGCGCGGCACCTTCACGATGGAGATCCCGTCGTGCGGAGGCTGACAGTCGGGGAAGGACTCGTCCGGGAAGTAGGACGAGACGTAGACGTAGACGTCCCCGCGGTCGGGCACCAGCGTGTGGGTGTGCGAGCCGCAGGCGGTCTCCACGGCCGCGACGTACCGCGGGTTCCGCTTGTCGCTGATGTCGAAGACCTTGATGCCCTCCCAGGAGCTCTTCTCCGTCGGCGACTGGGCGGTGCTGTTGCAGGAGTCGTCGCTGCGCGAGGAGTCAGTGGACAGGAAGAGCAGGTTCCCGGAGACGGAGATGTCGTTCTGGCTGCCCGGGCACAGGACCTGGCTGACGACCTTGGGGGACTTCGGGCGGCTGATGTCGTAGACGGTGAAGCCGTCGTAGTTGCCCGCGAAGGCGTAGCGTCCCTGGAAGGCCAGGTCGGTGTTGAGGCTCTTGAGCGCTCCCTTGGGCAGGTTGGTCAGATGGGAGACGTTCCGGCTGTGGACGACCTCGTCCACGCCGGGTATCCCGCCGCTCCCGATGGCGGCCTCGGCTTCCGTGCGGTCCTGCTTCGACACCTTCCCGGACGTGGCCGGCGAGTCACCGGGGTCGGGAATCGCCACCGCCGGTCCGGCGGCCAGGAGCGTGGACAGCAGGCCGAGTACGGCCGCGGCCGCGCCGAGGTGTCTGCGCCGCGCACGGGGTCTGGGCAACGACGTCACTGCTTCCTCCCTGTCGATCCGCTTGGTTCCGCCCCGAGTTGGGCGGCTCACGGACTCGGGCAGTATGACTCCTTACACACCCGCGCCGACAGGGGAATACGAACACGGTGCCGGGTCTCTGCGTGTCAGGACCCGGGCACGCCGGAGCGTCCCGTGTCAGGATCGGGTCGACTGGCGTACCCCTGCCACAGGAGGAAGAGTGACAGACCGTCACAGATCCCGGTTGTCCGCCCGTGCGCTCGCGTCCGCGCTGGCGGCACTGGCCGCGCTGGCCGTGCTGACCGGCTGCGAGGACGGCTCGGGCGAGGCGGCCCCCGGCGGCGGCCCCTCCGTGATCGCGCCCGGCAGGCCGGGCGAGGCCGCCGAGACGCTCTCCGCCGAGGAGGCCCGGAAGGCGGGGGAGACGCGGCGGGGCAGGCCCAACGCCGCGGACTTCTCCTACGTCACAGGGATGATCGAGCACCATCAGCAGGCGCTGGTGATGACCGGTCTGGCCGAGAAGCACGCCGGATCGGGCAAGGTGCGCCGGCTCGCCGACCGGATCGCGGCGGCCCAGGGGCCGGAGATCTCGGCGATGCGCTCCTGGCTCAAGCGCAACGGCCGCGCCGAGGGCGGCCATGAGGACGACGGAGAGCACGGCGGCCACGGGGACCACGACGGCCACGGCGGCGCGCCGATGCCCGGCATGGCGACCGAGGAGCAGCTCGACGAGCTGCGGCAGGCCCGCGGCGAGGACTTCGACCGGCTCTTCCTGAAGCTGATGATCGCCCACCACCAGGGCGCCGTGACGATGGCCAAGGACGTGACGGCCGACGGCCGTGACACCCAGGTGCAGGAGATGGCCGGGGACGTGGCCGTCCAGCAGACGGCCGAGATCAACCGGATGCGCTCGATGTCCTGACGGGCCGCGGCGGGGCGGCGCTCAGCCGCTCCGCCCCTCCTCCTGCCGGGCCGCCGAGGCGAGCACGCTGTCCAGCAGTCCGGGGAACAGCCGCTCCAGGTCGTCACGGCGCAGGGTGTTCATCTTCGCGGTGCCGCGGTAGTTCTGGCTGATCAGGCCGCTCTCGCGCAGCACCCGGAAGTGGTGGGTGGTCGTCGACTTGCTGACCGGCAGGTCGAAGAGCGAGCACGCCATCTCCTCCCCGCTCGCCGCCAGGGCTCGGACGATCCGCAGGCGCACGGGGTCGGCGAGTGCGTGCAGGACCTCCTCCAGCCGGATCTCCCGCGCGGCCGGGTGCTCCAGCTCTCGGGCGGTGTTCGGGGTCTGGGCTCGGGGCGTCACGCCCCCATACTACGAAAGGCATCGTAGTTTGACACGCAACGTACTACGACGCTTATCGTATAAGCCCGGCCGATCGGATACCCGCGTCCAGGGCCCCGGTCGGCCCCCGGTCGGCCCCGACCCGATCCCGAACCGACGAGGAGCCTTCCGTGAGCGCCCTGTTCGAGCCGTACACCCTGCGTTCGCTGACCGTGCCCAACCGCGTCTGGATGTCGCCGATGTGCCAGTACAGCGCCGAACCCGCCGGGGAGGACGCGGGCGTCGCGGGCGACTGGCACCTGGCCCACTACGCGGCGCGGGCGACCGGCGGCACCGGGCTGATCATGGTGGAGGCCACGGCCGTCTCCCCCGAGGGCCGGATCTCCTCCGGCGACCTGGGGCTGTGGAACGACCGGCAGGTCCGGGCGTTGCGGCGGGTCACGGACTTCGTGAAGGAGCGGGGCGCCGTGGCCGGCGTCCAGCTCGCCCACGCCGGCCGCAAGGCGTCCACCGACGCCCCCTGGCGCGGTGGCGCCCCGCTGGACGCCGGGCACGGCGGCTGGCAGCCGGTCGCCCCCAGCGCGCTGCCCTTCGCGGAAGGCCACCCGGTGCCCCAGGAGATGGACCGGGAGCGGATCGACGACGTGGTCGGCCGGTTCGCCGACGCGGCGCGGCGGGCGCTGGCGGCCGGTTTCGAGGTCGCCGAGATCCACGGCGCCCACGGCTACCTGCTCCACGAGTTCCTCTCCCCGCTCTCCAACCGGCGCACGGACGCCTACGGCGGAAGCTTCGAGAACCGCACACGGCTGGCCCTGCGGGTCGTGGACGCGGTGCGGCAGGTGTGGCCCGAGGACCTGCCGCTGTTCTTCCGGGTGTCGGCGACCGACTGGACCGAGGGCGGCTGGAGCCCCGAGGAGACCGTGCGCCTGGCCGCACTGCTGCGCGAGCACGGCGTGGACCTGCTCGACGTCTCCAGCGGAGGCGCCGTACCGGGGGCGCGCATCCCCGTCGGCCCCGGCTACCAGATCCCCCTGGCCGCCCGTGTCCGGGCCGAGGCGGGGCTGCCGGTGGCGGCGGTGGGCCTGATCACCGAACCGGAGCAGGCCGAGAAGACGATCGCGAACGGCGAGGCGGACGCGGTCTTCCTCGGCCGGGAGCTGCTGCGCGACCCGCACTGGGCGCTGCGCGCCGCACGGGCGCTCGGCGCCGGCCCCGTGCGCCTGCCCGGTCAGTACGCCTGGGCCGTCTGACGTCCGGTCACCGCCGCGGGCCGTACGGCCCGTGGCGGTCGGCGCGACCGGCTGAGCGGCGGCGGGCCGACCCAGTAGAGTGACCGCCCGTGGCAGCACGACCGTTGAGTGAACTTGTCGAACCGGGCTGGGCCAAGGCGCTGGAGCCGGTGGCCGGGCGCATCACCGCGATGGGCGACTTCCTGCGCGCGGAGATCGCCGCGGGGCGTACCTATCTGCCCGCCGGACCGAACGTGCTGCGCGCCTTCCAGCAGCCCTTCGACGACGTACGGGTCCTCATCGTGGGCCAGGACCCGTACCCCACACCGGGCCACGCCGTCGGGCTGAGCTTCTCGGTCGCCCCGGAGGTGCGCCCGCTGCCCGGCAGCCTGGAGAACATCTTCCGGGAACTGCAGGCCGACCTCGGGCTGCCCCGGCCCTCGAACGGTGATCTCACCCCGTGGACGCGGCAGGGCGTGCTGCTGCTCAACAGGGCGCTGACCACCGCGCCGCGCCGGCCCGCCGCGCACCGCGGCAAGGGCTGGGAGGAGGTCACCGAGCAGGCGATCCGGGCGCTTGCCGCGCGCGGCAAGCCGCTGGTGGCCGTCCTGTGGGGCCGGGACGCCCGGAACCTGCGGCCGCTGCTGGAGGCGTACCCGGCGGTGGAGTCGGCCCACCCCTCCCCCATGTCGGCGGACCGCGGCTTCTTCGGTTCGCGCCCGTTCAGCCGGGCCAACGAGCTGCTGGTGCGGCAGGGCGGGGAGCCGGTCGACTGGCGCCTGCCGTGACGGGCCGCCCGGCCCCCTGGATCCTGGGGGTGGACTCGGGCGGATCCGGGCTGCGCCTCGCCCTGGCCCGGGCCGGCAGCGACGGCTCGGCGGCGGCGCCGGTCCCGGTGGGCACCGCCGCCTGCGACCGTCCGGTGCGCACCGGCCCCGCGGGCATCGAGGCGGCCCATCTGCTGGAGCTGGTGCTGCCCCGGGCCCGTTCCCTGCTGTCCGCCGCCGAACCGGACACCGCGGCGGCGGGCCCGGCCGGACTCCGGATCGACACCGTGTGCGTGGGGGCGGCGGGCATGGCGACGCTCGGCGGCGAACTGCGCACCGAGCTGCCGGGGGCGTTCACCCGGGAGCTGGGCGCCCGGCGCGTGGCCCTGGCCGCCGACGCCGTGACCGCGTACGCCGGCGCGCTGGGCGAGCGGCCCGGCGCCGTGGTCGCCGCCGGAACCGGGGTGATCGCGACGGGCACCGACCTGCGCTCCTGGCGGCGTGCCGACGGCTGGGGTCACCTGCTGGGCGACTGCGGCGGCGGCGCCTGGATCGGCCGGGCCGGCCTGGAGGCGGCGATGCGTGCCCACGACGGCCGGCCGGGCGGCTCGGCCGCGCTGCTCGCCCGCGCCGAGGCCGTCTTCGGTCCCGTGGCCTCCCTGCCGGGGAAGCTGTATCCGCGCACCGACCGCCCGGCGGTGCTCGCCTCGTTCGCCCCGGAGGTGGCCGGCTGCGCCGACCGGGACCCGGTGGCGGCACGTGTCGTCGGGGAGGCGGCCGTCCACATCGCCGAGAGCGCCGCCGCCGTCTGCCCCGGAACCGAGGGCAGCCTCGTCGCCCTGACCGGCGGGCTTCTCGGGATCGGCGAACCGCTGCTCGCTCCCCTGCGCCGGGAGCTGGCCGCACGGCTGCCGCACGCCCGGACCGTCCCGGCGGCGGGAGACCCCCTGGCCGGATCCCTGCTCCTGGCCGGCGGGCTGGCCCGGGACGCGCTGCGGTTGCCGCCGGACCCGGCGCTCCTCCACATCGGGTGAGACGGCCGCGGAACCGGGCGTGCCGGCCGGCACGGACCGGTGACACAGCGGAACAAAGCCGTCACCGCGACGCGCGGGAGAAAAGGGGACAGACCGGCACTCCTCCGCCCCGCCCGAACAGCCGAACCCGCCAAGGCATTAGCATGCGGCGCCATGAGCACCCCCACTGGGCCCGCGAACGGCCTGCCCGTACGAATGCCGCGTCCCCGACAGCCCGGACGGCACCGGCGGCCTCAGCCCGCCATAGCGCCTGAGGGTGCGCCCGCTCTGGTGCTGGCCGTCCCCGGAGTGCCCTCCGGCACCTCCCGGAGCCTCGCCGAGGAGATCCTGAGCATCGCCCGCTCCGAGCTGCCGGGCCTCGACGCCCGGGTCGGTTTCGTGGACGGCGACGACGGCGAGTTCCCCGCCCTCCGGACCGTGCTGACGCAGGCCGCGGCCGACCGCTCCTCCCGGGCCGCCGCGGCGACGGCCGCCGTCGAGGCCGCCGCCGCCGAGGCGGTGGAGGCGGGCGCGGAGGCCGCCGAGGTGGAGGCCGAGGCCGAGGCCGCCCGCCGCAGGATCGAGGAGGCCCCGCTCGCGGTGGTCGTCCCCCTGCTGGCCGGGCCCGACGGGGCGCAGATGCGGCGGATACGCCAGGCCGTGCTCGAGAGCGGCTCCGGTGCCGAGCTGACCGATGTGCTCGGCCCGCACCCGCTGCTGGCCGAGGCCGTCCACGTCAAGCTCTCCGAGGCCGGGCTGGCCCGGGCGGACCGCGCCCGGCTGTTCACCGTGGCCACCGCCGCCGACGGCATCATCCTGGCCGCCATGGGCGGCGAGGAGGCCGTGCAGGCCGCCGGGATCACCGGAATGCTGCTGGCCGCGCGCCTGGCGGTGCCGGTGCTGTCCGCCGGGCTGGACGAGGAGGGCGCCGTCACCCGCGCCGCCGAGCAGCTCCGCGAGGCCGGCTCCCGGCAGCTCGCCCTGGCGCCCTGCCTGATCGGCCCCGAGATCCCCGAGGGCCTGCTGGAGTCCGCGGTACGGGAGGCCGACTGCCAGGCCGCCGGGCCGCTGGGCTCCTACACGGCGGTGGGCAGGCTGGTGGCCTCCACCTACGCCGCGAAGCTCGGCATCGCCCAGCGGTCGCCGCAGGGGGCGCAGGCCCACTGATCCGGGCCCTCCCCCTGCGGCCCGCCGGGTCGCGGACCGCACGGCGGCCGGACGGCGGGCCGGGCCCCGGCCGGTCTCCCGGCCGGATCCCTCAGCCGAGGACGACGCAGGTGGCGGCAGGAGCCTGGATCGAGCCCGCCCGGTGCGGCACCCCGGTGTCCGGGTCGAGATCGAACCAGGTCACGTCACCCGAGCGCTCGTTGGCGGCGTAGAGCCTGCGCCCGGCCGGGTCCAGGGCCAGGTCGCGCGGCCAGTGCCCGCCGCAGGGGACGGTGGTGACCAGCTCCATACCGTCGCCGTACGGCTCCAGGGCCAGTACGGCGATGCTGTCGTGCCCGCGGTTGGCCGCCCAGGCCCAGCGGCCGTCGGCGGAGACCACCACTTCCGAGGGGTGGTTCTCCCCTTCCGATCCGGAACCCGCCGGCAGCGTGCCGACCTCCCCGGCGGGCTCCAGGGTCCCGCTCGCCCGGTCCCAGCGGCAGCAGACCACGGTGGAGACCAGTTCGTTGACGACGTACGCCCGGTCGCCGCGCGGATGGAAGGCCAGATGCCTGGGTCCGCTGCCGGGGCGCAGCGGTGTCCGCCCGTGCGGGCGGAGCGCGGCCGCGGTGTGGTCAAGGCGGTAGACCCACACCGAGTCGGCGCCGAGGTCGACCGCCAGCAGCCAGCGCCACGAGGCGTCGGCGACCACGGCGTGGGCGTGCGGCCCCTCCTGCCGCCCGTCCACCGGCCCGCTGCCGGTGTGAGGCAGTACGGCCGGTTGCGCGCCGAGAGTCCCGTCGGGGCGCAGCGGCAGCGAACTGACGCTCCCCGACGTGTAGTTGGCGGTGATCAGCTGTCCGGCCGCGCAGGTCAGATGGGCGGGGCCGGAGCCTTCGACGGACACCGGCGCCCCGGCGGGGCTCGGCCGGTCGGGGTCGGCCAGGGACAGCGCGGCGGCACGGCCGTCCTCGGTCTCGCTCACCGCGTAGAGCATCCCCCCGCCCGGTCCCGGCACGAGGTAGGAGGGGTCGGGCACCGCGTCCGTGTGGTGCAGCACCGTCAGCGCCCCGGTGTCCGGATCGACGGCGGCCGTGGTGATGCCGCGTCCGCCCGCCGAGGTGTAGGACCCGATGTACGCCCGCCGTCCGCCGCCCGCACCGTCCACTGCGCCGCCCCTCTCCCGTTCGGTCCTGCTCGAAGCGCTGCCCCGTTCCGGGCGCCGGGGGCGACCGTAGCATTGGCCTGGACCAGACTGGGAGGGCTCCCAGTCTTCCTGTCCGCCTTGTCCCGGACTCGGCGGCTCGGTCAGCCCAGGAAGGACAGCCGCACCCGCCGGTCGGGGTTGTCGCCGTTGGTGTCCACCAGGCAGACCGACTGCCAGGTGCCCAGTTCCAGCCGTCCGCCGATCACCGGCAGGGTGGCGTGCGGCGGGACGAGGGCCGGCAGGACGTGGTCGCGGCCGTGGCCGGGACTGCCGTGCCGGTGGCTCCAACGGTTGTCGGCGGGCAGCAGGTCGCGCAGCGCGGCCAGCAGGTCGTCGTCGCTGCCCGCCCCGGTCTCGATGACCGCGATGCCGGCCGTCGCGTGCGGTACGAAGACATTGAGCAGCCCGTCGCGGCCGCCGGCGACCTCGGCCAGGAAACCCTCGCATTCGCGGGTGAGGTCGGCGACGGTCTCGTCCGAGCCGGTGGTGATGTGCAGGGTGCGGGTGCTGAAGCGATCGCTCATGACTCCATCTTGGGGCCTGCCCCCGCCCGGGAAGGCATCGGGAAGCATCCGGCCCCGCCCGTGGTTGGCGGGGGTATGGGTTTCCCGGAGGTGGAGGTCGTGGTCGTGGGCGCCGGGCAGGCGGGGCTGTCGAGCGCCTACCACCTGCGGCGCGCCGGGTACGAGCCCGGCCGGGACTTCGTCGTCCTGGACCGCTCCCCGCGCCCCGGCGGGGCCTGGCAGTTCCGCTGGCCCACCCTGACCTACGGCCGGGTGCACGGGATGCACTCCCTGCCCGGCATGGAGCTGACCGGCGCCGATCCCCGTCGCCCCTCCTCCGAGGTGATCGGCGGGTACTTCGCCGACTACGAGCGCGCCTTCGGCCTGCGGGTGCGGCGCCCGGTGCGGGTGCGCGCGGTGCGCGAGGCCGGGGACGGACGGCTGCTGGTGGAGACCGACGCCGGGGTGTGGGCCACCCGGGCGCTGATCAGCGCCACCGGCACCTGGGACCGCCCCTACTGGCCCCGGGTGCGCGGTCAGGAGTCCTTCGCCGGCCGCCAGTTCCACACCTCCCGCTACCCCGGGCCGGACGCCTTCGCGGACGAGCGCGTGGTGGTCGTGGGCGGCGGAACCTCCGCCGTGCAGCATCTGCTGGAGATCGCGCCGGCCGCCGCCGCCACGGCCTGGGTGACCCGCCGCGAACCGGTCTTCACCGAGGGGCCGTTCGACGCCGAGCGCGGGCGTGCGGCGGTCGCCCTGGTCGAGGAGCGCGTGCGCGGGGGACTGCCGCCGCGCAGCGTGGTCTCCGTCACCGGACTGCCCATGACCGAGGAGATGCGGCGCGCCCGGGACAGCGGGGTGCTGCGGCGCCTGCCGATGTTCGACCGGATCACTCCCGGCGGCGTGGAGTGGGACGACGGGCGCTTCGTCGCGGCGGACAGCATCGTGTGGGCCACCGGTTTCCGTCCCGCCATCGGCCACCTGGCGCCGCTGCGGCTGCGCGAGCCGGGCGGCGGCATCCGCATGGACGGCACCCGCGTGGTGCGCGATCCGCGGATCCATCTGGTCGGCTACGGCCCCTCGGCGAGCACCGTCGGCGCGAGCCGTGCGGGCCGGGCCGCGGTCCGTGCGGTACGGGGCCTCCTCGACCACCCCTCGGAGGGCGAACAGACATCCGGGGAATCACCCGTAGGCGTGGCGGCGGGGGAAACGGCTGCGCGGTGACCGCGGGACACGTGATGCTCACGTTGTGCGAGTGACACGCCGCGGAGCGTCACCGCTTCCCCCGGCCCGGAGTCCCACCGGGAGACGGGGGATCCGTCCCGACACGTACAAGGAGAAAGTTCCCGATGGACCTCATCACCAGTCTGCTCGCCGGCCTCGTCCACTCCGTGGGCCTGCTCGTCTGACCGAACGGCGGGCGACGACCCGGTGGCGCCGCCTCTCCCGTCCCAGGGGAGGCGGCGTCGCCGCGCGAGGGGCGAAAGCGGCCGCGGCTCAGTGACGCGGCGCGGGGATGCTGGAGTCGCGGACGACCAGTTCGGGCTGGAGCACGATCCGCTGGTGCCGGTGCTCGGCGGCCGCCTCCCCGGTCTCCTCGATGAGCAGATCGGCGGCCGTGCGCCCCATCCGGAAGGCGGGCTGCCGTACCGATGTCAGGGGTACGGCCGCCGCCGCGGCGAACTCGATGTCGTCATAGCCGACCAGGGCGATCTCCCCCGGCACCGAGACCCCGGCCGCGAACAGCGCCTGGAGCACCCCCAGTGCGAGCAGGTCGTTGGCGCAGAACACCGCCGTCGGTCTGGGCGTCATCCCCAGCAGCCTGGCGCCGGCGTCCCGTCCCGCCGCCACGTCGAGGCGCTCGCCCTCGATCCGCCGCAGCGCGCCGTGGGGCAGTCCCGCCTCGGCCAGGGCCGCCAGCGCGCCGGTGTGCCGGTCGCGGCACTGCGACAGATGCATCGGCCCGCTCACGTAGACCAGTTCCCGGTGGCCCTGTGCCAGCAGGTGCCGGGCGGCCAGCGATCCGCCCGTGACGTCGTCGACGGAGACCGAGCAGCCCTCGTCCGCGCTGTCCAGTACCCGGTCCACCACGACGTAGGGGATGTCGTGGCGGCGGAATTCGGCCAGGTTCCGGCCGGAGGTGTCGGCCGGGGTGACCAGGACGCCGCGCACCCGCTGCTCGGCGAAGAGGGAGAGGTAGTCGGCCTCCTCCGCCGGGCTCTGCGCGCTGTTGCACAGCATCACCCCGAGCCCCTCCTCACGCGCCGCCCGCTCCGCTCCGGAGGCGACGTCGGCGAAGAAGGGGTTGGCCATGTCCAGCACGAGCAGGGCGATGATCCGGCTGCGGCCCGCCCGCAGGTGCCGCGCCGACTCGCTGCGTACATAGCCGAGTTGCGCTATCACCGTCTGCACCCGGGTCCTGGTCTCCTCGGCGACCATCTCCGGCCGGTTGATGACGTTGGAGACGGTCCCCACCGACACCCCCGCCTGACGTGCCACGTCCTTGATGCCCACCATGCGCGCCACGAGCCCGACCGTCTCCCGTTTCCTGCTGTCCGCGGCGCCCGGCCCGGGACCGCGCGCCCATGCTACGCACCCGCCCCGGAGCCCGGGGCACGGCGGAGCCCGCGGCGTCACCACGGGCGTCATCGCCGTCAGTCGAGGTGGAAGACCTCGGTGAGCGGGCGCATGGCCTCGTCCGGCCGCGCGCCGTCCGGGGACTCGAAGAAGCCTGCCATCTCCGCCTGCCAGCGGGCGTTGACGTCCGTGGCCTCCATGGCGGCCCTGGCCGCGGCGAAGTCCTCGGTCTCCAGGTAGCCGACGAGGAGGCCGTCCTCGCGCAGGAAGAGCGAGTAGTTGTGCCAGCCGCTGCGGCTCAGGGCGTCGAGCATCTCCGGCCAGACGGCGGCGTGCCGCTCGCGGTACTCCGTCAGCCGGTCGGCGCGGACCTTCAGCAGAAAGCAGACGCGCTGCACGCGTTCCTCCTCGCGGGAAGCCGTGGACGGCCCTGATCTTCTCCATGAAAGGTTTCATGGAGATCGCACGAAGGTAGGGTCGCTCCCCCTCCCTCGTCAATGGAGCGCGGACGGAAAAGTCCGAATGCCCGGGAAGTGCCGGGCTTCCGGGCCCTCAACCAGCCCTGCCCCTTGACACTCCCGGCGGGCCCTCATAGCTTTCCGGCGATGAAACGATTCATGAAGCCGTCCGGACCCCGGGAGCTCTGACGCATGACCGCCGTGTCCGCCGTGAAGGCGGCCCTCAGGAAACAGGCCATCGAGACGCCCTCGTGGGCCTACGGCAACTCAGGAACGCGTTTCAAGGTCTTCGCGCAGCCCGGCGTCCCGCGCACCCCGCGGGAGAAGCTCGACGACGCGTCCCGGGTGCACGCGCACACCGGCGTCGCGCCGACCGTGGCGCTGCACATCCCCTGGGACCGGGTCGACGACTACGCCGCGCTGGCGGACTACGCCAAGGAACGCGGCCTGTCCCTCGGCGCGATCAACTCCAACGTCTTCCAGGACGACGACTACCGGCTCGGCAGTGTCTGCCACCCCGACGCGGCCGTGCGGCGCAAGGCGCTGGACCACCTGCTGGAGTGCGTCGACATCATGGACGCCACCGGCTCGCGCGATCTGAAGCTGTGGTTCGCCGACGGCACCAACTACCCGGGCCAGGACGACGTACGGGCCCGTCAGGAGCGGCTGGCCGAGGCGCTCGCCACGGTGTACGAGCGGCTCGGCGAGGGGCAGCGGATGCTGTTGGAGTACAAGTTCTTCGAGCCGGCCTTCTACACCACCGACGTCCCCGACTGGGGCACCGCCTACGCCCACTGCCTGAGGCTGGGCGAGAAGGCGCAGGTGGTGGTGGACACCGGCCACCACGCCCCGGGCACCAACATCGAGTTCATCGTGGCCGTGCTGCTGCGCGAGGGGAAGCTGGGCGGTTTCGACTTCAACTCCCGCTTCTACGCCGACGACGACCTGATGGTCGGTTCGGCCGACCCCTTCCAGCTCTTCCGGATCATGTACGAGGTGGTGCGCGGGGGCGGTTACGGGCCGCGGACCGCCTTCATGCTCGACCAGTGCCACAACATCGAGGCGAAGATCCCCGCGATCATCCGCTCGGTGATGAACGTCCAGGAGGCCACCGCCAAGGCCCTGCTGGTCGACCGCGACGCGCTGTCGGCCGCCCAGGCCTCCGGCGACGTACTGGCCGCCAACGCCGTGCTGATGGACGCCTACAACACCGACGTACGGCCGCTGCTGGCCGAGGTCCGCGAGGAGATGGGCCTGGCCCCGGACCCGGTCGCGGCCTACCACCGCTCGGGATGGGCCGAGCGGATCACCGAGGAGCGCAAGGACGGCCGCCAGGCCGGCTGGGGAGCGTGAGGGACATGGACGGCGACCGCATGACGGGCCGGGAGACCATCGAGGCGCTGCTGGCGCGCTCGCACCGGCTGGGCTCCGACCCGCGCAACACCAACTACGCGGGCGGCAACACCTCCGCCAAGGGCACCGGCACCGACCCCGTGACCGGCGGCGGGACCGAACTGCTGTGGGTCAAGGGCTCCGGCGGGGACCTTGGCACACTGACCGAGGACGGGCTGGCGGCCCTGCGCCTGGACCGGCTGCGCGCGCTGAAGGACGTGTACCCCGGGGTGGAGCGCGAGGACGAGATGGTCGCCGCGTTCGACCACTGCCTGCACGGCCGGGGCGGCGCGGCCCCCTCCATCGACACCGCGATGCACGCTCTGGTGGACGCCGCCCACGTCGACCACCTCCACCCCGACTCCGGCATCGCGCTCGCCTGCGCCGCCGACGGCGAGAAGCTGACGGCCGAGTGCTTCGGCGACACCGTCGTCTGGGTCCCCTGGCGGCGCCCCGGCTTCCAGCTCGGGCTGGACATCGCCGCCGCCAAGGAGGCCAACCCGCGGGCGATCGGCTGCGTCCTGGGCGGGCACGGCATCACCGCGTGGGGCGGCACGTCAAAGGAGTGCGAGGCCAACTCGCTGCACATCATCCGCACCGCCGAGGCGTTCCTCGCCGAGCGTGGCCGGCCCGAGCCCTTCGGCCCGGTCCTGGCGGGCTTCGAGCCGCTGGAGGAGGACGAGCGCCGGGCGCGCGCCGCCGCGCTGGCGCCGTACGTGCGCGCCGTCGCCTCGGCCGACCGGCCGCAGGTCGGGCACTTCACCGACACCGGCGCCGTGCTGGACTTCCTCTCCCGCGCCGAACATCCGCGCCTGGCGGCCCTGGGCACCTCCTGCCCGGACCACTTCCTGCGCACCAAGGTCCGCCCCCTGGTCCTGGACCTGCCGGCGACCGCGCCGCTGGAGGAGGCCGTCGCCCGGCTGAAGGAGCTGCACGCCGTCTACCGCGCGGAGTACCGGGCGTACTACGAGCGGCACGCGACCCCCGGCTCCCCCGCGATGCGCGGCGCGGACCCGGCGATCGTCCTGGTGCCGGGGGTGGGGATGTTCTCCTTCGGCAAGGACAAGCAGACCGCGCGGGTGGCGGGCGAGTTCTACGTCAACGCGATCAACGTGATGCGCGGCGCGGAGGCCGTCTCCTCCTACTCCCCCATCGGGGAGAGCGAGAAGTTCCGCATCGAGTACTGGGAGCTGGAGGAGGCCAAGCTGCGGCGGATGCCGGAGCCGAGGGCCCTGGCCGCCCGGGTCGCGCTGGTCACCGGCGCGGGCTCGGGCATCGGGCGGGCCATCGCGCGCCGGCTGGCCGCCGAGGGCGCGTGCGTGGTGGTCGCCGACCTGAACGCGGAGAACGCCCGCGCCGTCGCCGAGGAGCTGGGCGGCCCCGACAAGGCGGTGGCTGTGACGGTGGACGTCACCGACGAGGAGCAGATCGCCGAGGCGTTCGGGGCGGCCGCCCTGGCCTTCGGCGGCGTGGACCTGGTGGTCAACAACGCGGGCATCTCCATCTCCAAGCCCCTGCTGGAGACCACCGCCGGGGACTGGGACCGCCAGCACGCCATCATGGCCCGCGGCTCCTTCCTGGTCTCCCGGGAGGCGGCCCGGGTGATGACCGCGCAAGGGCTGGGCGGCGACATCGTCTACATCGCCTCCAAGAACGGCGTGTTCGCCGGCCCCAACAACATCGCCTACGGCGCGGCCAAGGCCGACCAGGCGCACCAGGTACGGCTGCTGGCGGCGGAGCTGGGCGAGTGGGGCATCCGCGTCAACGGCGTCAACCCCGACGGGGTGGTGCGCGGCTCCGGCATCTTCGCGGGCGGCTGGGGCGCCCGGCGCGCGGCGGTGTACGGGGTGCCGGAGGAGAAGCTGGGCGAGTTCTACGCCCAGCGCACCCTCCTCAAGCGCGAGGTGCTGCCCGAGCACGTGGCGAACGCGGTGTTCGCGCTGACCGGCGGCGAGCTGAGCCACACCACCGGGCTGCACATCCCCGTCGACGCGGGCGTGGCCGCCGCCTTCCTGCGCTGACGTCCCTCCCAGATCCCCTGCCCGGCCACCGCGGTGGCCGGGCAGGTCCAATCCCGTTCCCCCGCGAGGTCCCGACGTGTCCCCTGCCCCACCAACACGCTCCCCCCTGTCCTTCGCCGCCGTCGATCTGGGCGCCTCCAGCGGGCGCGTCATGGTGGGCACGGCCGGGCCGGGCGTTCTGGAGCTGCGCGAGGCGCACCGCTTCCCCAACCGCCCCGTCCGCGTCGGCGGCACCCTGCACTGGGACGTCCTCGGCCTGTACCGGGGGGTGCTGGACGGGCTGCGGGAGGCGGGCCGGGCCGCACCGAGTGGCTCCCTGGCCTCGGTCGGCGTCGACTCCTGGGCGGTGGACCACGGGCTGCTGGACGCCTCGGGCGCGCTGCTGGGCAATCCGGTGCACTACCGCGACGGCCGCACGGCGGGGGCCGCGGAGCGGGCCGCGGCCGTGATGCCGCCCGGGGAGCTGTACGCCGCCACGGGCCTGCAGCACCAGCCGTTCAACACCCTCCACCAGCTGGTGGCGGCCCGCGGTACGCCCCCGATGGAGGCCGCCCGGCGGCTGCTGCTCATCCCGGACCTGATCGCGTACTGGCTGACGGGCGAGGCGGGCACCGAGCTGACCAACGCCTCCACCACCCAGCTGGTCGACCCGCGTACCGGCGACTGGGCGCGGCCGGTGGCGAGGGCGTTCGGTGTGGACCTGTCGCTGTTCCCGCCACTGCGGCGGCCGGGCGATCCGGCGGGCGAGCTGCTGGGCGAGGTGCTGGAGGAGTGCGGGCTGGACGGGCCGGTGCCGGTGACGGCCGTCGGCTCGCACGACACCGCATCGGCCGTGGCCGGGGTCCCGGCACAGAGCGGGCGGGCGTTCGCGTACATCGCCACGGGTACCTGGTCGCTGGCCGGTGTGGAGCTGGAGGCGCCGGTGCTCACCGAGGACTCGCGCGCCGCGAACTTCACCAACGAGCTGGGCGTGGACGGCACGGTGCGCTATCTGCGCAACATCATGGGCCTGTGGCTCCTCCAGGAGTGTCTGCGCTCCTGGGAGGCCGAGGGGCTCGCGCCGGACCTGGACGCGCTGCTGCGCGAGGCGGCGAAGGCGCCCGCGCTGCGCTCGGTGGTGGACGCCGGCGATCCGGCCTTCCTGGCGCCGGGGCGGATGCCCGCGCGGATCGCCCAGGCGTGCCGGCGCACCGGCCTTCCGGTCCCCCGCGATCCGGCCGGGACGGTCCGCTGCGTACTGGACTCCCTGGCCCTGGCCCACCGCCGGGCGGTCGCCGACGCACAGCGGCTGTCGGGGCGGGAGGTGGAGGTGGTGCACATCGTCGGCGGCGGGGCGCGCAACGAGCTGCTGTGCCAACTCACGGCCGACGCCTGCGGGCTGCCGGTGGTGGCGGGCCCGGCCGAGGCGGCGGCCTTCGGCAACGTGCTGGTCCAGGCGCGCGCGGCCGGCGCCGTGCGCGGTGACCTGGCGGCGCTGCGCTCCCTGCTGCGCGCCACCCAGCCGCTGCGGCACCATGAGCCCATGGGTGACCAGGCAGCCTGGCGTCGGGCGGAGGCCGCGGTATGCGGGTAGCGCTGTTCGTGACGTGTGTGACCGACACCCTCTACCCGGGCACCGGACGGGCCGCTCTCGCCGTGCTGGAGCGGCTGGGGGTGGAGGTGGACTTCCCCCTGGCCCAGAGCTGCTGCGGGCAGCCGCAGTTCAACACCGGCTACCGGCGCGAGACCGAGCCGCTGGTGCGCCGCTTCGCCGAGGTCTTCCGCGGCTACGACCACATCGTCACCCCGTCCGGTTCGTGTGCGGCGATGGTGCGCGAGAACCATCCGCGGATCGCCGCCCGGGCCTTCGGGGGCCGGGCGGAGGCGGAGGTGGCCAAGGTGGCCTCCAGGACGTACGAGCTGAGCGAGTTCCTGATGGACGTGCTGGGGGTCGCGGACGTGGGCGCGTACTACCCGCACACCGTCACCTACCACCCCACCTGCCACGGTCTGCGGACGCTGGGGCTGGGCGACCGGCCCCGGCGGCTGCTGGAGAACGTGCGCGGCCTGGAGCTGGTGGAGCTGCCGGGCGCACGGGAGTGCTGCGGTTTCGGCGGGACGTTCGCGGTGAAGAACGCGGCGGTGTCGGCGGCGATGGGCGCGGACAAGGCGCGCGGCATCGAGGGCACGGGGGCTCAGGCGGTGTGCGCGGTGGACAACTCCTGCCTGATGCACATCGGCGGCATCCTGGCCCGGCGGGGTTCGGCCGTCCGGCCCGTCCACCTCGCCGAGATCCTGGCCTCGGCTGACGGTGGCACGGCGGCGGCTGACGGCACGGCGACGGACGGCGGCACGGCTGACGGCACGGTCGGCGGCGCGGAGGAGGAGGCGCGATGAGCGGTGGGACGTTCCTGGGCATGCCGGCCTTCCCCGAGGCCGCCGCCGCGGCCGTCCGCGACGGGCGGCTGCGCCGCAACCTGGGCCACGCCACCGGCACCATCCGCGCCAAGCGCGCGCAGGCCGTCGCCGAACTGCCGGACTGGGCCGGGCTGCGGGCCGCCGGCGCGGCGATCAAGGACCGCACCCTGCGCCACCTCGACCACTACCTGGAGCGGCTGGAGGAGGCCGTGACCGCCGCGGGCGGTACCGTCCACTGGGCGGCCGACGCCGCCGAGGCCAACCGGATCGTCACGGAGCTGGTCCGCGCCACCGGCGAGAGCGAGGTGGTCAAGGTCAAGTCGATGGCCACCCAGGAGATCGGCCTGAACGCCGCCCTGGAGGCCGCCGGGATCCGCGCCTACGAGACCGACCTGGCCGAGCTGATCGTCCAGCTCGGCGACGATCTGCCCTCGCACATCCTCGTCCCCGCCATCCACCGCAACCGCGGCGAGATCCGCGACATCTTCCGCTCCGAGATGGGACGTTGGGGCCGCCCGGCGCCCGAGGGGCTGAGCGAGGAGCCGGCCGAGCTGGCCGAGGCGGCCCGGCTGCACCTGCGGGAGAAGTTCCTGCGCGCGAAGGTCGGGATCTCGGGCGCCAACTTCATGGTGGCCGAGACCGGCACGCTGGTGGTGGTGGAGTCCGAGGGCAACGGGCGGATGTGCCTGACCCTGCCCGAGACGCTGATCTCGGTGGTCGGCATCGAGAAGGTGGTGCCCACCTGGCGCGATCTGGAGGTCTTCCTCCAGCTCCTGCCCCGCTCCTCCACCGCCGAGCGGATGAACCCCTACACCTCGATGTGGACGGGTGCCGCGGACGCCGAGGGCGGCGACGGTCCGCGCGACTTCCATCTGGTGCTGCTGGACAACGGCCGTACCGACGCGCTGGCCGACACCGTCGGACGCCAGGCGCTGCGCTGCATCCGCTGCTCGGCCTGCCTGAACGTCTGCCCGGTCTACGAGCGGGCGGGCGGGCACGCCTACGGCTCGGCCTATCCGGGTCCGATCGGCGCGATCCTCACCCCCCAGCTGCGCGGCACGGTCACGGAGCTGGACGCCTCGCTGCCGTACGCGTCCTCGCTGTGCGGGGCCTGCTACGAGGTCTGCCCGGTGGCCATCGACATCCCCCAGGTCCTGGTCCATCTGCGCGAGCGTGTCGTGGAGGGCGGCGAGGCGACGGTGCGCGGGCGGCGCACCACCGTCCGCCCCGCCCGCGGGCACGCCGCCGAGCGGGCGGCGATGCGGGCGGCCCGCTGGGTCTTCGAGCACCCGGCGGCACTGCGGGCAGGCCAGCGGCTGGCCTCCCGCACCAGGCGGCTGCATCCGCGTCGCCTGCCGGGGCCGGGCCGGGCCTGGACGGCGAGCCGTGAGCTGCCCGAGGTGCCCGCCGAGTCCTTCCGCGACTGGTGGGGGCGCGAACGGGGGGACGACGGCGGGGGACGGAGAGACCGGGGAGAGCGGGGAGGCGACCGATGAGCGGCCGCGAGGTGGTGCTGGGCCGGATCCGCCGCGCCCTGCGGGACGTGCCGCGCTCCGAGACGCCGGACGACGTCCCCGTGCCCCGGGAGTACGCGCGCGCCCACGTCCCGTCCGGGAGCGGGGCGGCCGGAACGTCCGGGGCGCTCACCGGGCTGCTGGCTGAGAACCTGGCGGACTACCGCGCCGTGGTGCACCGCACCGGCGCCGACGGCCTGCCCCCGCTGCTGTGCCGTCTGCTGGCGGAGCGCGGCAGTGCCACGGTGCTGGTGCCGCCCGGTCTGCCGGCGCACTGGCTGGAGGCGGCCGGCCCCGTCCGTGTCCACGACCGTGCCGCCGCCACCGCGCGTGAGCTGGACTCGGTGGACAGCGTGGTGACCGGATGCGCGGTGGCGATCGCGGAGACCGGCACGATCGTGCTGGACGGCGGCCCCGGGCAGGGGCGCCGCCGCATCACCCTGGTCCCCGACCACCACATCTGCGTGGTGCGCGCCCCCGGGCAGGTGGTGGCGTCGGTGCCCGAGGCGCTGGAACGGCTCGACCCGGCCCGTCCGCTGACCTGGATCTCCGGCCCGTCGGCCACCAGCGACATCGAGCTGGACCGGGTGGAGGGCGTCCACGGCCCGCGCACCCTGGAGGTGGTCCTCGTCGAGGAGACGGTCTCCGAGGGGTGAAACGCGGGCGGGCGCAACCGGGGCTGCTCCGTCGGGGCGCCGCCATTGCTCTCTACCTCTGTCACCGTGCGTGGCCTCTTGTCGCTCGGCGCGCCCGCGACTAGCTTCCCCGCATGCCTTCCCGCCGTTCCCTCCTCGCCGGCGGCGCGGCAGCCGCACTGGCCGCCCCGCTCCTGCCCACCGCCACCGCCGCCGCGTCCGGCGACCGCTCCGGAGGCCGGGGCGTCGTCCCCGGCGCCGACGTCGCGGCCGCCCGCGACTGGTCCATGCTGCGCGGCCGCCGAGTCGGCGTGATCAGCAATCCCACCGGTGTCCTGCGCGATACCGGGCACATCGTGGACTCCATGGCCGCACGCAGCGAACTGGAGATCGCCGGAGTCTTCGGCCCCGAGCACGGTTTCCGGGGCAGTGCGCAGGCCGGCGGATCCGAGCCGGAGTTCACCGACCCGCGCACCGGCCTGACGGTGTACGACGCGTACGGCGCGGGCGCGGCGAAGCTGGCCGAGCTGTTCACCAGGGCCGGGGCGGACACGATCGTCTTCGACATCCAGGACGTCGGTGTCCGCTTCTACACCTACATCTGGACCATGTACAGCGCGATGGTCGCCGCCCGCTCCACCGGCGCCCGATTCGTGGTGCTGGACCGGCCCAACCCGATCGGGCGGCGGGCCGACGGCCCGCTGATGACCGAGGAGTTCACCTCGGGGGTCGGCGCCGAGGTGATCATCCAGCAGCACGGGATGACGGTGGGCGAGCTGGCCCGCTACTTCAACGGCGAGCTGCTGCCCGCAGAGGGCGGGGGCGGGAAGGTGGCGGAGCTGGAGGTCGTGCCGGTACGCGGCTGGGACCCGTACTCCACCGCGCACGGCAGCGGCCTGCCCTGGGTGCCGCCCTCCCCGAACATGCCGACCGCGGACACCGCCGTGGTCTACGCCGGGACCGGTTACTTCGAGGGCACCAACCTCTCGGAGGGGCGCGGCACCACCCGCCCGTTCGAGTTCGTCGGCGCGCCGTACCTGGACCACCGCTACAGCGACCGGCTGAACGCGCGGAGGCTGCCGGGGGTGCGGTTCCGCGAGGGCTACTTCGTGCCGACGTTCGGCAAGCACACCGGCGCCACCTGCGCGGGCGTCCAGATCCACGTCACCGATCCGCTCCGCTACGAGCCGATCCCCACGGCGGTGGCGATGCTGGTGGAGGCACGGCGGTACGCCGAATTCGCCTGGCGCCAGGACTCCTGGGACACCAGGCGCCCGTTCTGGATCGACAAGCTCTCCGGCTCCCCCAGGCTGCGGGAGATGATCGACGCGGGCGAGGACGTGGAGGAGATCACGGCCGCCTGGCGGGAGGAGGTGCGCGCCTTCGAGCGGGCGCGCCGCCCGTACCTGCTCTACCGCTGAGAGGCGTCGGCGGCCGGTTCGGCGCAGACCGTCTCGCCGTCCGCCCCCGTGCCCTCGCAGCGGAACACCTCCCGGGGCGGCTCGTCGAGGTCGGTGATGTCGTCGACCCGCAGGAAGGAGACCGTCCGGCCCACCGGTTCCCCTCCGTCCCGGTGGAACTCGATCCGGCCCGTGGCACCGGAGAACGGCCGGTCGACGTTCCGGCGCAGCACTTCGGTGTGGACGGCCACCGGGCCGATCAGCCGCGGGTTCCAGGGGCCGTCGGAGGGGCGGACGCGCGCGGTCAGCGACTCGACGGCCTCCAGCAGCAGGACGGCCGAGTCGTAGGCGAGTCCGACGCGTTCGCCCACCGGCTCCCCCGGGCCGCCGCCGCTCGAACCGGTGCAGCGCGGCTTCTCCAGGGCCCGGTCCTCCGTGTCCGTACTGACCAGCTGGAGGAATTTGGCCGCCCTGCGGTCCCCGTCCTTCTCCGCCCGCAGGCGCAGTGCCTCGCAAGTGGCCAGGGGTGCTTTGGAGGCGAAGACCAGCGGCAGACCGGCCGGCGCGCTCCTGCGCAGCGAGGGATTGGCCATGTAGCGGTTGACCGAGTCGTCGGCCACCAGCAGGAACGGCTGCTCCTCGCAGGTGTCCAGGGCCCTGAGGAAGTCGTGGAACTCCGACCACCGCCCGGCGAAGAACAGCATTCCCCGGTAGCCGCACTCCTCTTTCCGCAGCCCCTTGTTCTCGAAGTCCTCGACGTACTCCAGGTTCGCGACCTTCTCCTTCAACTGCTCCACCAGGGTCGAGACGTAGATGTCCTCCTGCAGGCTGGACCGCTCACCGACGGTGTAGTAGACGCGTGTGCCGCGGACCTTCCGGTTCCCGGCGTACTCCGCGACCATGGTGGCCTGGTCCCTGTTGGGGGCGGCGATCTGCAGGTAGAGCGGGGAACCGCGGTGCATGCCCTCGCCGGAGAGGGTCGGGGCGACCGCGGGGATCCCCGCCTCGTTGAGCTTCTTCAGTGCCTCGATGGTGCTGGTGCGGCTCTCCACCAGCCCCACGACACCGACGACGGGGGCCTCTCCCCCTCCGTGCGCCAGGTCCGCGACCATGCCGATCACCAGATCGGCGTGCCTCATCTGGAAACCGGCGTTGGCGACCACCACGTTCATCAGCGGTACGTCGGCGGCGGTGGCCGGCTGCTGGATCCCCTGATACTGGGCCACGGCCAGCCCCTCGAGTTCCTGGCGCTCGGCGGCGTACGCCTCCTCGTCGTCGTTGGTGTTGCGGCCCGTGAGTGTCCCCAGATGGACGATCGTGACATAGGGGCGGCGCCGGCCGCTGCTCTCCCAGTTCTCGCGCGCCTCCCGGTTCTGCTCGAAGAGCTTGCCCTGGATCCGCTGGAGCTTCTCCTGGCCGGGCTGGTCGTTGAACCGGAAGGCGTCGCTGTCGCTGTAGCCGACGCACTCGCCGCCCACGCTCCGGACGGACACCTGACCGGAGAAGGGCCGGTGCAGGCAGCCCGGTCCGCCCAGCCACTGCTGCGACCAGCCGAGGAGCGGCACCAGCAGGGCCAGGCACAGCGCGGCGGCGAAGGTGCGGTGGGCGTACCACCGCGGTGCCTCGGGTGCGATCACCGCCGGTCCGCCACCGTCCTCGCCGTCGTCCCGTACGGACGTGCCGGAGATCTCCACCGGCAGGAGCCAGGCCCTGCCGTCCGCGGCCGGTTGTCCCGCGGCCGACTCCCGCTCCCATGCCGCCCTGCCACCCTGCCCGATCTCCTCCGGCCGGACGGGGACGAGCGCGGGGGCCTTCGGGAGACCGGTTTCCCACGGCTGCCGTCGACGGGCGTAGACGACCAGCAGCGGGTCCCACCCTTGCGTCTCGTAACGCACTTCCCCTACGAGTCCGAGCAGACGCTCGCCCGCGTCCCCCGGTCCGGCTCCCTCCACCAGCACGACGGGGTAGACCGTCCGCCGCCAGCACCGCACGCGCCAGGACAGACGGGGATAAGCCCGCCGGAGGTCCTGCAGGAAGGCGTGGACGAGCAGCTTGTCGAGATCATCCCGCCGCTCGCCTCTGCACTCCGAGGCCAGGATCCACTCGGCGAAGTCCAGGAAGCCCCCCGAGGCCTTCGGCGACAGGTACCTCTGGCGCATGAACCAGCGATAGGGGCGGCCGATCCCGGGAAACCGTCCGGACACCGCCATCCGGAACAGGGCCGTGGGGATCCCCTGCCGCAGCAGCCACCACACCAGTTGCCAGACGGGGCCGATCTGGCCGGCGAGACCGGCCCGGTCCGCCGCCTGGCCTTCCTGAGCGGGGGCCCGGCGGCTGCGCAGCCGGGCGGTGATCTCGGCGTGGCCGTCGCCCCCCTCGCCGCTCCACGGCCCCAGCAGGCACCGCAGTACCTCGTAGTGCCGGAAGCCGATGTGCCCGGAACCGAAGCTCCGCACCGACAACAGCTCGTACAGTCTGTCCAGCAGCAGGCGGACGTCGTCCGCGCCGGACGGCTCCCCCGCGTCGGCCCGCGCGTGGGGCACCTGCCGCCGGTCGGTGGTCCCCAGCCGCTTCTCCAAGGAGTCGAGGACGGCGGTGGCGCCTTCGCCACCGAGCCACACCAGAGGGAGGTCGCGTTCCCTGCGGGGCCGCCGGAGCAGAGAACCGATCCACTCCAGGAAGCAGCCGGTGCCGCGCGGTGACCGTGCCCCGGCCGGTTGTCCGCTGACGGGGCCGTCTCCGCCACCGCGCGACGCGGTCGCGCCGCTCCCGTTCCCCGCGTCCATGCCCGTGCCCACCCCCGTGATCCGGCCACCCGGCGCTCCGGTTGCCCCCGGACTCCGGGGACACAGTCTGCCGAAAGGCCCGGCGTGGCATCAGGGTCTTGTGGAAAACCGTTCCGGCCGCGCTCCGTGCCGGCCGTCCGCCGACGGGGCGGCGGTCACATCGCCTCGGTGAACGCGTCGTAGGCCCGCCGGTCGAACAGGACGAAGCGGATCTCGTCGAACGCCCCGGCCGCCTCCCCCCGCCCGGTCTCCTCCCGTACCGCGCGCAGCGCGGTACGGGCACCGTCGTCCAGCGGCCAGCCGTAGACGCCCGTGGAGACCGCGGGGAAGGCGACGGTGCGGGCGCCCAGTTCGCGCGCCACGCGCAGCGACTGCCGGTAGCAGGAGGCGAGCAGTTCCGAGCGGTCCTCCTCCCGGCTGAAGACCGGTCCCACGGTGTGGATCACCCAGCGCGCGGGCAGCCGTCCGGCCGTGGTGGCCACCGCCTGTCCGGTGGGCAGGCCCCTGCCGTAGCGGGAGGCGCGCAGGGCCCGGCACTCGGCGAGGATCTGCGGTCCTCCCGCGCGGTGGATCGCCCCGTCGACGCCCCCGCCGCCCAGCAGGGAGGAGTTGGCGGCGTTGACCACCGCGTCGGCGGACTGCTCGGTGATGTCGCCCTGGACCAGCCGGATCGTGACCACGGGTCCATCCTGCCCGCTGCCGGGGCGAAACGGCACCAGGCCGGCCGCGGCGCCAGGGCAGGGGGCACCGAGCAGGGACGGCTCAGGGCAGGGGGAGGCCGGCCGCCCACGCCAGGCCGCCGAGCAGATGGCGCCGGAAGGCGGGATCGGCGTAGGCCTCGGGGCTGTGGCCCAGGGCGGTGTAGAACGAGCGCCCTCCGGTGTTCTCGTGGCACCACGCCAGCGGGTGGTCCTCCCCCATCCCGCCGCCCTCGTAGGTGGACTCGTCGGCGGAGAGCAGCACCCGCACCCGGCCTCGCGGGCTGGCCCGGAAGTCGTACCACTCGTCGGTGAACGGCCAGGCGGCATCCAGGTGCGCGGTGGCCGGATGCCCGCGGTCCTCCACCACCGCCACGCCCGGCTGGAGTTCGGGGTGCCTCTCGAAGCGGGCGCCGAGCAGTTCGCCGTACCAGGGCCAGTCGTACTCGGTGGTGGCCGCGGCGTGCACGCCGACGAAGGCGCCTCCGGCGGCGGCGTACTCCCGCAGCGCCTCGCGGCTTTCGGAGGTCAGCACGTCGCCGCTGGTGGAGAGGAAGACCACCGCGCGGCAGCCGCCCAGGGCGGCGGCGAGGACACCGGGGTCCTCGGTGGCCTCGACGGTGAGACCCAGGCCGCCGCCGAGTTCGCGGAAGGCCTCGATCCCGTGCGGGATGGAGTCGTGCCGGTAGCCGGTGGTCCGGGTGAAGACGAGGATCGGTTCAGTGCTCATGACCCCATGGTCCCCCGCCCCGGCACCGCGCCGGACTACGCTCGTCGGCATGCCAGCACGTATCAAGGACCTGGTCGTGGACGCCACCGACCACCAGGCGCTCGCCGACTGGTGGTGCGCCGCGCTGGGCTACGAACGCCGCAGGCCGCTGGGACAGCCTCCCCCGCCGGCGGAGTGGGCGGTGGCCATCCACCATCCGCAGGACGCCGGGCCGGTGATCTGGTTCAACCCGGTGCCGGATCCCAAGACAGGCCGGAACCGGGTGCGCTTCGACCTGTGGGGCGACACCGGCGAACTCCTCGCACTGGGCGCCACCATGGTGCGCCGGCATGACGAGGAGACCGAGTGGGACGTCCTGGCCGATCCGGAGGGCAACGAGTTCGGCGTGTTCGCCCCGCGTTCCTCGGGGCTCCACCTCTCGGGCGGAAGGACCACCCTGTGACGGGCGCCGCCGGCTCCATACCCGCTGCGTCCGGCCCCGTACGGAGGCTCATCGACACGGTGGCCTGGGTGCATCTGCGCGACGGGGTGATCCTGGGCGCCCGTACGCGCGGCAAGGACCTCTTCTACATCCCGGGCGGCAAGCGCCACCCCGGGGAGAGCGACGAGCAGACCCTGCTGCGGGAGGTCGAGGAGGAGCTGACCGTGGCGATCGTGCCCGGCACGATCGCCCACGTGGGCACGTACGAGGCCCCGGTGGACGCGGGCACTCCTCAGGTGGTGGTGCGGATGGCCTGCTACACCGGCGACTACCGCGGCACGCTCGCCGCCGCCGGCGAGATCGAGGAGATCCGCCTGCTGTCGTACGCCGACCGCGATCTGGTGCCGCCGGTGGACCAGCTGGTCTTCGACGAGCTGTACACCGCGGGGAGGCTGTCGTGACCGCTCCCGCCGTGGAACTGCGCGAGACCGTACCCGGCGACCTGCCCCTTCTCCACCGCTTCCGGCTCGATCCGGAGGCCAACCGGATGGCGGCCTTCACCGTCGCCGACCCCTCGGACCGCGCCGCTTTCGACGCCCGCTGGGAGCGGCTCCCCGGCGACCCCGGGATCGTGAGCCGGACGGTGCTCGCCGACGGCGAGGTCGTCGGCAGCGCCGCGGTCCACCCCCGCCCCGGCGGTCCGAACGCGCGCGAGGTCACGTACTGGATCGCCCGCGAGCACTGGGGCCGGGGCATCGCGGGGCGCGCGCTGGCCTCCCTTCTGGTAGAGCACCCGCACCGGCCGCTGTACGCCCGCGCCGCCGGGGACAACCACGGCTCGCTGCGGGTCCTGGACAAGTGCGGCTTCGTGCGCTGCGGCGAGGACGCCGGATACGCGGCGGCACGCGGTGAGGTGGTGGAGGAGTACGTGCTGGTGCTGCGCTGAGGCCGGCTCAGGCGGGGGCGGTCTCGACCGCGTCCGGTCCCGAGCCGGCCGGGCCCGCCGTTTCCGGTCCGGAGGATTCCGGGAGAACGGCGTCGCGCCGCAGCAGGGCCGCGTAGCGCCCGTCGCGCGCGATGAGCTCCTCGTGGGTGCCGCGCTCGGCGATCCGGCCGCCGTCGAGGACGACGATCTGGTCGGCGTCGCGGATGGTCGACAGGCGGTGGGCGATCGTCAGCGTGGTGCGTCCCGCGGCCAGCGCGTCGACGGCCCGCTGGACCGCCTGCTCGGTGCGGGTGTCCAGGGCACTGGTGGCCTCGTCGAGGATGAGGACGGGCGGGTCGCGCAGAATGGTCCTGGCGAGGGCCAGACGCTGCTTCTCGCCTCCGGAGAAGCGGTATCCGCGCTCGCCGACGAGGGTTTCGTAGCCCTCGGGCAGCGAGACGATGTGCTCGTGGATCCGGGCGGCGCGGGCCGCGGCCTCGATCTCGGCGTCGGTGGCGCCGGGGCGGGCGAAGCGGAGGTTGTCGGCGACGGAGGCGTGGAAGAGGTAGGTCTCCTGCGACACCACTCCCACCGTCCGGGCCAGGGAGTCGAAGTCCAGCTCCCTCACGTCGACGCCGTCGATGGTGACCCGGCCCCCGGTGACGTCGTACAGCCGGGGCACCAGATAGCTCAGCGTGCTCTTGCCGGACCCGGTGGCGCCGACGACGGCGAGGCTGCTGCCCGCCGGGACGGTCAGGTCGATGCCGCTGAGCGTGGGGGTGGCCGAGTCCGGGTCGTAGGAGAAGCTGACGTTCTCGAAGCGGACCTCGCCGCGCGCCCGCCCCAGCCTCACGGGCCGGGCGGGCTCGGTGATGTCCACCGGCAGGTCCAGGTACTCGAAGATGCGCTGGAAGAGCGCGAGCGAGGTCTGCACCTGCACGCCGGTGCTCAGCAGTGAGACGGTCGGGCGCAGCAGGCCCTGCTGGAGGGTGACGAAGGCGACCAGGGTGCCGATGGAGAAGGCCGGGCCGCCGAGGTGGAGAAGCAGTCCGGCCGCCCAGTACAGCAGCGCCGGGATGGCCGCCATGATGATGCCGATGACCGACATCCGCCAGCGCCCGGCCATGTTGGAGCGGATCTCCAGGTCTGCCAGCCGCTCCGACTCCTCGGAGAAGGACCGGGTGAGGGAGTCGGCCCGGCCCATGGTGCGGCCCAGCAGGATGCCGCTGACCGACAGCGACTCGGTCACCATCGCCGACATCGCCGCCATCTGCTTCTGCCGCCGGGTGGCGATCCTCCTGCGCTCCCGGCCCACCCTGCGGCTTATCCAGACGAACAGCGGCATCAGCAGCAGGGAGACGAGGGTGAGCCGCCAGTCCAGCACCAGCATCGCCACGATCGTCGCCACCACGCTGGTGAGGTTGGAGACCAGGGAGGTCGCGGTGGAGGTGACCGTGGCCTGCATTCCACCGATGTCGTTGGCGATACGGGACTGGACCTCGCCGGTCCGGGTGCGGGTGAAGAACGCCAGGGGCATCCGCTGGAGCTTGGCGTAGACCCCGGTGCGCAGGTCGTGCATGACGTGCTGGCCGACGGTGGTGCTGATCAGTGTCTGGAGGACGTTGAAGACACTGGTCAGCACCGCCGTGGCGATCATGCCGAGGGCGAGCAGGGACAACAGGCCGGTGCGCTGCTCGGGGATGGCCACGTCGAGGATCTCGCGCAGCAGGAACGGCGAGGCCACCGACACCAGCGAGGAGGCGCCGACCAGCAGCCCGACCACGGCCAGCCGCCCGCGGTAGGGGCGGAAGAGGCGCAGGATGCGGCTGATCTGGGCGGGCGGCTGCGGCTCGCCCTTCTCCCTGCGCGGTGGGGTCCAGTCGGGTTCGTCGCGGTGCAATGCGCTCCTTCGGCGGTCGCGGGGGCGGGGCGGCGGGCCCGCGCTCGGGCGGCCGGTCCCGGTTCACCAGCCTACGGTCGCCCGCCCGCCGCCCGCCCGGACGCCGCCGTGCCCGGGCGGGCGGCCTCCCGGACAGCGGTCCTCCGTCCGGGGGCACCGGCCGGACGGGCTTCCGGCCAGGAGACGAGGCTCCGGCCGTCGCCCGCCACGACCGGGTGCCGCGCCGGACGCCGGATCCGGATCGTGTACCGGGCCCGTCCATGCCGTGCACCGTCGCGTCCGCCGCGCGGAAAACCCTTTGCCCTACCGCCGGGAATGGCGGAAGGCTTGCACGGCCGCTTCCGCCTGTCCGACATCGAGACCGTTTCCGGGACGTCATGCGCATTCGCGATCTTCCATATCCCGATCCCGGCGACCCCGACGTACGGTCCGGGTCCCGCCTCATGCTCTGGCTGTGGCGCTCACAGCTGGGCGGCCAGCTGAAGGCGCTGGCCTGGGGGACGCTCCACATGGCGGCGGTCGCCTCCTTCCCGCTGGCCGTGGGCATGGCCGTACAGGCCGCCACCGAGCGTTCCGGGGACCGGCTGGTCCTCGCGGGCGTCCTGACGGTGGCACTGGGTCTGGCGGTCACCGTCGGCGACACCATGCTGCACCGCGCCGCCATCACCAACTGGATCACCGCCGCGGCCCGGGTGCAGCAGCTGCTGGCCCGGCGGACCGCCGCGCTGGGGGCCGCGCTGACCCGGCGGGTGGCGGCCGGCGAGGTGGTGGCCGTCTCCACCGGGGACATCGAGAAGATCGGCTGGTTCGTCGAGGCCGTCTCCCGCTTCGGCGCCGCTTCGCTGACCACGGCCGGGGTGTGTACGGCCCTGGTGGTGTACGAGCCGCTGCTGGGCGCCGTGGTGACGCTGGGCGTGCTGGTGCTGGTGGCGGCCGTACTGCCGCTGCTGCCGCCGGCGACCCGCCGGGCGGACGCACAGCGGGCGAAGGCGGGGCGGGCCACCGAGCTGGCCGCCGACACCGTGGCCGGGCTGCGGGTGCTGCGCGGCATCGGGGGCGAGGAGCTGTTCCTCGGCAGGTACCGCAGGGCCTCGCAGGAGGTGCGGCGGGCTGCGGTGCGGACCGCGCGGATGTGGTCGCTGATCGACGCCGTGCAGGTGGTGCTGCCGGGGGTGCTGCTGATCGCGGTGGTCTGGCTGGGTGCGCGGCTGGCGCTGGACGGCACGGTCGCGGTGGGCGAACTGGTGACGGTGTACGGCGCGGTGACCTTCCTGCTCTTTCCGCTCCGGCTGTTCCAGGAGATCGCCATGGCCTACTCCTTCTCCCGCCCGTCGGCCGAGCGGACCGCCCGGGTCCTGGCACTGAGCCGCGGGACGCGGACACGGGACGCGGTGGATACGCGCGACGGCGCGCGGATGCTGCCGGACGGCGACCTGTACGACCCGGTGAGCGGGCTGCTCGCCCCGGCCGGAAGTCTGACGGCGGTGGTGTGCGGCGATCCCGACGCGGCCGGCCTGCTCGCCGAACGGCTGGGCGGGCACGGCACCGGGTCCGCGGCACACGAGCCGTCGGTGCTGCTGGGCGGGGTCGCCCTGGACGAGGTGCCGCTGGAGGCGGCCCGTACCGCCGTGCTGGTCCAGGACAAGGACCCGGTGCTGCTGTCGGGCACCCTGGGGGAACTGCTCGACGTGCCGTCGTCCGGTGCGGTCGCGCCCGGGCAGGCGCTGGAGGCGGCCCGGTGCGGCGATGTGCTCGCCGCACTGGCGCGCGCCGGGGGCGCCCCGGACGGCGACCCGATGCGGGCCCGGATCACCGAGCGCGGCAGGTCGCTGTCGGGCGGCCAGCGCCAGCGGCTGGCGCTGGCCCGGTCGCTGGTCGCCGATCCGCGGGTGCTGGTGCTGGACGAGCCGACCAGCGCCGTCGACTCGCACACCGAGGCACGTGTCGCCGACGCACTGCGCCGGCTGCGGGCCGGCCGCACCACGGTGGTGTTCTCCTCCAGCCCGCTGCTGCTGGACCGGGCCGACCGGGTGGCGTTCGTCTCCGGCGGCGCGGTGACCGCCGTCGGCACGCACCGGGACCTGCTGGCGGACGAGCCGGGGTACCGCGCGGTGGTCACCCGTGAGGCCGACGGCGATGACGGCCACGGTACCGGCGGCACCGACATGGCCGGCGAAAGCGGGCTCGCGGCCGGCCCGGCCGGGAGCCGGGGGCCGCGGCACGAGCGGATGGAGGAGAGCGCATGATCGGCATCGCACCGCCCGCCCATGATCCCACCGCGTCCGAGTCGGCCGCGGTTCTGCCGACGGGCGCACCCGGGACCGTGCGCGCCTACGCCGGCGAGCTGGTCCGGCGGCACCGCGGGGCCTTCGCCGTGCTGGTGTCGGTGAACGCCGCAGCGGTGCTGGCCTCCATGGCCGGCCCCTATCTGCTGGGGCGGGTGGTGGAGGACCTCGCGGCGGGGGTCCGCGATCTGCGCCTGGAGCGCACCGTCGTCCTGTTCGCCGCGGCCCTGGTCGTCCAGACGGTCTTCGTCCAGCAGGTGCGGCTGCGCGGAGCGGTGCTGGGCGAGCGGATGCTGGCGGATCTGCGCGAGGACTTCCTGGTCCGCTCGGTGCGGCTGCCGCCGGGAGTGCTGGAGCGGGCCGGTACGGGTGACCTGCTGTCCAGGATCACCACCGACATCGACCGGCTGGCGGGCGCCATGCGCGAGGCGGTGCCCCAGCTGTCGATCGGCGTCGTCTGGGCCGCGCTGCTGCTGGGCGCGCTCACGGCCACCGCACCGCCGCTGGCGCTGTCCGTCGTGATCGCCCTGCCGCTGCTGCTGGTGGGCTGCCGCTGGTACTACCGGCGGGCGCCGGCCGCCTACCGCCGCGAGGCGGCGGGCTACGCGGCCGTCGCCGCCGCCCTGGCCGAGACCGTGGACGCCGGGCGGACGGTGGAGGCCCACCGGCTGGGCCCGCGCCGGATCGCCCTGTCCGAGCACCGCATCGGTCGCTGGACGGCGTGGGAGCGCTACACGCTGTGGCTGCGCACCGTCCTCTTCCCCGTCGTCAACGGCACCCATGTGCTGATCCTCGGTTCGGTGCTGATGCTCGGGGGCTTCTTCGTGCTGCGGGGCTGGATCTCGGTCGGCGAACTGACCACGGGCGCGCTGCTGGCCCAGATGCTGGTCGAACCGATCGGCCTGATCCTGCGCTGGTACGACGAGCTCCAGACCGCCCAGGTGTCCCTGGCCCGGCTGGTCGGGGTGCGGGAGATCGAGCCGGAGTCCGGCGACGGCGCGCTGCTCCCGGACGGCCGCGAGGTGCGGGCCGACCGGGTGCGGTTCGGCTACGGCGCGGGGGGCGACGTGCTGCACGGGGTGTCGCTGGACGTCGCGCCCGGTACGCGGGTCGCGCTGGTGGGGCCGTCGGGTGCGGGCAAGTCCACGCTGGGCCGGCTGCTGGCGGGGATCTACGCGCCGCGGACGGGCGAGGTCACGCTCGGTGGGGCCGAGCTGTCCCGGATGCCCGCGGAGCGGGTACGCGAGCATGTGGCGCTGGTCAACCAGGAGCACCACGTCTTCGTCGGTTCGCTGCGCGACAACCTGCTGCTGGCGAAAGCGGACGCCGGTGACGCCGAGCTGTGGGCCGCCCTCGCCGCGGTGGACGCCGACGGCTGGGCCCGGAAGCTGGCCGGCGGCCTGGACAGCGAGGTCGGCTCCGGCGGGGAGGCGGTCACCCCGGCCCGGGCCCAGCAGATCGCGCTGGCCCGGCTGGTGCTGGCCGATCCGCACACCCTGGTGCTGGACGAGGCGACTTCCCTGCTGGACCCGCGTGCGGCCCGGCATCTGGAGCGCTCGCTGGCGCGAGTCCTCGAAGGTCGCACCGTGGTGGCTATCGCGCACCGGCTGCACACCGCGCACGACGCGGATGTGATCGCGGTCGTGGAGGACGGCCGGATCAGCGAGCTGGGAAGCCACGGCGAGCTGGTCGCCGCCGGCGGCGCCTACGCCGCGCTGTGGCGGTCCTGGCACGGCTGATCCCGTCCCTTCCGCCGTACGGCCCGGAGCGCTCCGGGCCGTACGGCGGAAGGGCTGGGCGTGCGGCGGGGCAGGGCCCGGCCCGGGAGGACCCGCCGGGAGGGGTTTCAGCCGAGGAAGCCCACGGCCCACAGCCCGCTCAGCCCGCCGGCCAGCATGAAGCCGGGCATCAGGACCTGCACCTCGACCCAGCTGCCCGCCTTGAACCGCATGGGCTTGGGCGTGCCCAGCGGATACCAGCGCTTGCTCCCCACGGGTATCGGCCACAGGACCGGGCAGCCGGAGACGGTGATGGCGTCGCCGAGGTCGTGGACCAGGGCACCCAGCACGATCGGCAGTCCCAGCCACAGGTACTCCTGGCCGGGTGCGGTGAACAGCCAGTCCGCCCCGTTCCCGGGCTTGTTCAGGATGTCCGCCAGGATCCAGGCGCTGGTCGCCCCCAGCAGCCACACCAGAACGTCGCTGGAGACCCGCGCCGCCCGCCACAGCAGGCCCTCGACGGCCAGCACCATGTGGACGAAGAGGATGCCCAGCACCGCCCAGCGTCCGCCGAGCATCGCGAAGGCCGAGAAGCCGGCGCCCATCGCCACCGCCCACAGCCAGGTGTGGGTGAGGGTGCGGTGGCCTCCCGCGCGCCGCGGGTCGCCGGACTTGCGGGTGGCCTTGTAGACCGCGCACGAGAGTTTCTCGATCACCATGCACAGCCATCTGGAGAGCGGGCCGAAGGCGCGGGAGATCGTCGCCGACTTGTGGTCCAGGTCGGGTGCGAGAGCCGCGCCCGCGCAGATCAGGGCGCCGACCACCAGGACCGGCCACGGCATCGGCCGGTCCAGGGCGTCCGCCACCGCTCCCACCCCCAGCCACGCCGCCGCCCCCGACAGTGAATGCGCCGGTCCCATCATGTGCGTCCCCACCCCATCGCGCTCGCTCCTGCGTTGTGCCGGTGGCACAGCGTAGTGCCGATGATCTTCGTGCGGTCGGCCGGTTCCCACCGCGGGCGCCGCGGCAGGCAGTATGGAGGGCGTGACCCTTATCGATCAGATGCCGAGCACCGCAGACCCCGACACTCTCTACGAAGCCTTCTCCGGCTGGGCCGAGGGACGGGGCATCACGCTCTATCCCGCCCAGGAGGAGGCGCTGATCGAAGTGGTCTCCGGGGCGAACGTCATCCTGTCCACGCCGACAGGGTCCGGCAAGAGCCTGGTCGCGGCCGGGGCGCACTTCGCCGCGCTCGCCCAGGACAAGGTCACCTTCTACACCGCACCCATCAAGGCCCTGGTGTCGGAGAAGTTCTTCGACCTGTGCAAGATCTTCGGCACCGAGAACGTCGGCATGCTCACCGGAGACGCCTCGGTCAACGCCGACGCGCCCGTCATCTGCTGCACCGCCGAGGTGCTCGCCTCCATCGCGCTGCGCGACGGCGCGGACGCCGACATCGGCCAGGTCGTAATGGACGAGTTCCACTTCTACGCCGAGCCGGACCGCGGCTGGGCCTGGCAGATCCCGCTGCTGGAGCTCCCCCAGGCGCAGTTCGTCCTGATGTCGGCGACGCTCGGCGACGTGAGCAGGTTCGAGGAGGACCTGACGCGGCGCACCGGGCGGCCGACCGCCGTGGTGCGCTCCGCCACCCGGCCGGTGCCGCTGAGCTACGAGTACCGCACGACCGGCCTGACCGAGACGCTGACCGAGCTGCTCGAGACCCATCAGGCGCCGGTCTACATCGTGCACTTCACCCAGGCCCAGGCGGTGGAGCGCGCCCAGGCGCTGATGAGCATCAACATGTGCTCGCGCGCCGAGAAGGACGAGATCGCCAAGCTGATCGGCAACTTCCGTTTCACCACCAAGTTCGGGCGGAACCTCTCGCGCTACGTCCGGCACGGCATCGGGGTGCACCACGCCGGGATGCTGCCGAAGTACCGGCGGCTGGTGGAGAGGCTGGCCCAGGCGGGCCTGCTGAAGGTGATCTGCGGTACCGACACCCTCGGGGTGGGCGTCAACGTGCCCATCCGCACGGTGCTGTTCACCGCGCTGGCCAAATACGACGGCAACCGGGTGCGGGTGCTGCGGGCACGGGAGTTCCATCAGATCGCGGGCCGCGCCGGCCGGGCGGGTTTCGACACCGCGGGCCTGGTCGTGGCCCAGGCTCCCGAGCACGTCATCGAGAACGAGAAGGCCCTCGCCAAGGCGGGCGACGACCCGAAGAAGCGCCGCAAGGTGGTGCGGAAGAAGGCCCCGGAGGGCTTCGTCAACTGGAGCGAACAGACCTTCGAGAAGCTGATCACCTCCGAGCCGGAGCCGCTCACCTCCCGCTTCAGGGTGACCCACGCGATGCTGCTGTCCGTCATCGCACGGCCCGGTGACGCCTTCGCCGCGATGCGCAAGCTGCTGGAGGACAACCACGAGGACCGGCGCAGCCAGCTGCGCCACATCAGGCGGGCGATCGCCATCTACCGCTCCTTGCTGGACGGCGGGGTCGTCGAACAGCTGGACGCACCCGACGCCGAGGGGCGCCGCATCCGGCTGACCGTGGACCTCCAGCAGGACTTCGCGCTCAACCAGCCGCTGTCGACCTTCGCGCTCGCCGCGTTCGAGCTGCTGGACCCCGAGTCCCCCTCGTACGCGCTGGACATGGTCTCCGTGGTGGAGTCCACGCTGGACGACCCGCGGCAGATCCTGGCCGCCCAGCAGAACAAGGCCAGGGGCGAGGCCGTCGCGCGGATGAAGGCCGACGGCGTCGAGTACGAGGAGCGCATGGAGCGGCTGGCGGACATCGGCTACCCCAAGCCGCTGGAGGAGCTGCTCTTCCACGCCTACGGCGTCTACCGCAAGAGCCACCCGTGGGTCGGCGACCATCCCCTGTCCCCCAAATCCGTGATCCGTGACATGTACGAACGGGCCATGACCTTCGGTGAGTTCGTCTCCCACTACGAGCTGGCCCGCACCGAGGGCATCGTGCTGCGCTATCTGGCCAGTGCCTACAAGGCGCTGGAGCACACCGTGCCCGACGACCGGAAGTCCGAGGACTTCCAGGACATCGTCGAGTGGCTGGGCGAGATGGTGCGCCAGGTCGACTCCAGCCTGCTGGACGAGTGGGAGCAGCTGGCCAACCCCGGGGACGAGACGGCCGAGGAGGCACAGGACCGCGCCGACCAGGTCAAGCCCGTCACCGCCAATGCCCGCGCCTTCCGCGTGCTGGTGCGCAACGCGATGTTCCGGCGGGTGGAGCTGGCCGCCCTGGACAAGGTCGAGGAACTGGGCGAGCTGGACGCCGAGGCCGGCTGGGACGCCGACGCCTGGGCCCAGGCCATGGACGCCTACTGGGACGAGTACGACGAGCTGGGCACCGGCCCGGACGCCCGCGGCCCGAAGCTGCTGCGGATCGAGGAGCGTCCCGAGGACGGCCTGTGGCGGGTGCGGCAGACGTTCGCCGACCCCGACGGCGACCACGACTGGGGTATCACCGCGGAGGTCGACCTCACGGCCTCCGACGAGGAGGGCCGGGCGGTGATCAAGGTCATCGACGTGGGTCAGCTCTGACGGCGGCCGCGGGCTCGCGCTCCGGCCGGCGCAGGGGACGGGCCGACCGCGCCGTGCCCATCGCCAGTGTCAGGCCCGTCCGGTGCCGGAGGACCTCCTCCTCGCCGGTGGCGGTGAGCAGCCTGCGCACGGCCTTCCTGGCCGCGGGGGACTCCGGCCGGGCGCAGGTCAGCTCCGGCCGCAGTTCCTCCAGCCGGGCCCGCTCGCCCGGATCCGGCACGGCCTCCCGCATTACTTCCGGCGTGAGCACCGCGGCGTGGGCGGCGGCGGCCGCCCACGGGTCGTCCGTCCGGCGGACCGCCTGGGCGATCCGCCGGTCGCGCCAGTGGCGCGGACGCCAGTCCTCGCCCTCGGCCAGGGTGCGCAGCAGCTCCTCGGGCAGCGGGCCGCCGAGCAGCGCCGGCTGGTGCTCGGCGAACTCCCGCAGTTCGCCGGCGAGGTAGAACCAGACCACCGCCCGGTACCGGTTGAGGGAGAAGCGCACCGGGCCGAAGCGGCCGGCCCGGGCCAGCCGCGTGAAGCGCACCGGAGCGACGCCCAGCAGCCCGGCGCCCTCCCGCGCACCGACCAGACGCAACCGCTCACGCAAAGTGGCCGGAAATCCCTCCTCCGCGCGCACCCGTGCCAGCTCGGCCACCGGCACCCGGCTGCGCCGGCTCTCCCGCCGCGGCGCCGCCGTCGCCAGCACGCCCAGCTCCACGGCCAGTTGCAGCTCCCTCGGCCTGATCCCCAGCATCCGGTGCGCCTCGCCCATCGGCACGGTCTCCACCGTGTCCGTCTTCCGTGTACCGGACTTCTCCGCCCGTGCCAGTCCGACCGGCATGGTGATCCCCCTGCGCATCTCGACGACTACCGTGTGCGACGAAGGTAGTCCGCTGCCGGCCCGCTCCGGGGAGCCTGTGGAAAACCTGGAGAACGCCCTGGTGGCGCTGTGTCCGGTATACGGCCGGCGACGGTCCGGCGGGGCGGCGGGCCCCAGGCCGTCGCTCAGCGGCCGCTGCTCAGTGGTCGTTGCGCATGGCCACTCCCAGATGCTCGCCGACCCGGTTCACCAGCAGGGTCGTCTCGTAGGCGATCTGGCCCATGTCGGCATCCGCCTCGGCGAGCACGCACAGACAGCTGCCGTCCCCGGCGGCCGTCACGAAGAGCATCCCCTCGTCGAACTCGATCATCGTCTGCCGCGCCCGGCCCACGTGGAAGCGGTCCCCGGTGCCTCTGGCCAGGCTGTGCAGCCCGGACGCGACGGCGGCCAGGTGTTCGGCCTCGCTCCGCTCCAGGCTCTGGGCGGCTCCGGTGACCAGCCCGTCGTTCGAGAGCACCAGCGCATGCCGTACCGAAGGCATCCGCTGCGTCAGATCGTCCAGGAGCCAGTCCAGCTCACTACTCAGGGCCATCCCCGATTCCCCCTTCTCATGGTCACGCGGTGCCAGCCTTACCCACGACGGGCCCCGGGGCAACCACCGATCTCGGCCGCCCGCCGCCCGGTCGGAACAGGAAGGAAACCGGAAGCAGGGGTACCGGGACCGGTCACCGGGAAAGGCACCGGCAGTGAATGATGACGACCGTTCGACGGAGTACGACGGGACACGCGTGCTGGAGTTCTTCACCGAGCGGGCCGCCGGCTGGGACGCCCGCTTCCCCGACGACGGCCCCGCCTACGACGCCGCCGTGGCCGAGCTGGGCCTGTTCCCCGGTGACACGGTGCTGGACGCCGGGTGCGGCACCGGGCGCGCGCTGCCCGCGCTGCGCGCGGCGGTGGGCAGACAGGGCACGGTGGTGGGCGTCGATCTCACCCCGGCGATGCTGGAGGTCGCCGTCCTGGCCGGACGGCACCGCGGCGCACTGCTGACCGTCGCCGACGCCGCCCGGCTGCCGCTGCGCGACAGAGTGCTCGACGCGGTGTTCGCGGCCGGCCTGGTGTCGCACCTGCCCGACCCGGCCGCCGGCCTGCGGGAGCTGGCCCGGGTGGTCCGGCCCGGCGGCCGTCTCGCGCTGTTCCATCCGGTCGGGCGCGCCGCTCTCGCTGCCCGGCACGGGCGCCGGCCCGGGCCGGACGACCCGCGGGCCGAGCCGAACCTCCGCCCGCTGCTGGCCGCCGCGGGCTGGCGTCTGGTCTCCTGCGCCGACGAGGAGCACCGCTACTTCGCGCTGGCCGTACGCGACTGAGGCGCCGCGCGCGGTCCCTCCATGGAGTACGGGCGACGGAAGGCGCCCCCGGTGTGCCCTCGGTGTGTCCCCGGTCTCTCGACGCCGCCCCCCTGGCATGGCTAGGGTGCGCGGACGATGTCCGGAGAGTCCGGAGAGGAGGCCGACGTGGCAGAGGCACAGGACGCGCGTGGCGAGGGCGACGACGCGCTGTACGTGCTGACCGCGGCGCTGCTCACCCCCGCGCAGTTCCCGAGCGTCCTCGGCGACGACTATCCCGAGGCGTGCGCCGCCCTGGGACTGGAGCCGTACGCGGAGGGCCACGGCCTCGTTCTCGGACAGGACGGGCAGGGCGCGCGCTGGACCGTCGTCACGGAGGACGTGTCCCTCGTTGCGTGCGCGATCGCCGCCTGGGACTGCGGGATGGAGTACGACCTGTCACCGGACGAGCGGACGATCGCCGCCGTGCTGCCCGGCTGGCCGCTGGCGCTGGCGGTGGCCGCGCCCGGCGTCCCCGCCCCCCACGACCCGGAACCCGATCCGGAGCTGGACGGCGGCCGGGCACCGCTGTCCCCGCCGGACACCTCGCGCTGGGGTCCGGCGCAGCGGCGGCTGGGCGCGGACGAGATCGCGCTGCAGTGGGCGGACTGGCGCGCCCGGGTCGACGCGGACGTGACGTTCGTCGATCCGGGCGAGAACCCCAACAGCAGGGTCCGGCGGGTTCTGGAGGAGGCCCGCGGCTATGTGCACTCCCCGCCGCCGCCCGGCCGGATCCGTTCCGCCTTCGCCACCGAGGAGGCCCGCACTCTGCGCGCGGACGGGCCGGGCTGGAGCCTGGTGGCGCGGACCGACGACATCGCGTTCGTCCTGCTGGACGACGAGCCCGGCGAGGTACTCCCGGTGGGCCGCGGTTCGGAGCTGCCGGGGCTGCTCAAGGCCCTGGACGAGCTGGCGGTGCGGCCGGACGCGGCGGCCTGAACCCCGGGCGGCCCGCACGGGCCGCCCGCCGTGTCCCGGTCAGCGCCCGAGTTCCTTGCGGCCCACCCGCCGCACCCTGCGCCGCTGCGAGGGGTCCAGCGCCAGGTAGGCGATCGCCGGCACACCGACCACCACCGCCAGCGCTATCAGGAAACTGCCGGTCAGCGCCCACAGCAGCAGCCCCACCGCCACACCGCCGACGGCGATCTTTCCACGGTTGGTCATCTTCCACGCCTCCTCCGGCGGCGGTGCGATCGCCGCTCACTCCGGAGAACGTACGCACGGGCCGCCTGGTTCCTCGCCCACGCCTCCGTGGCGCGGAGCGGAAGAGCGGCACCGGTGGCGGCCCGCGGTTCTCGCGGGCCGCCACCGGCCGCCGTCCCCGGTCGCACTCCGGCCGGGTCGCACCGGGGACGGTTCGGGAGTGGATCGGTGCCGGATCAGGCGATGCGCTCCATCACGGGGTAGTAGCCCCCGGACTGGCCGGCCGCCGTGGGGTGGTACGAGTTGGTGATGTTGAGCCAGTCGACGCTGTGCAGCCACGAGTCGCCGGAGCAGATCTCGTGGCCGGTGAACGTGCCGCGGACGTCACCGAAGGTGAAGCCGTGGTTGGCGACGCGCTTGGCGATGGTGTCGCTCAGGTGGTCGGCCGCGTCGTTGATGGCCGCGCGCGAGGTCTCGCTGAGCCCCACCCAGCAGCTGCCGTTGAGCTTGTAGAAGCGGGGGTAGTTGAGGACGACGACCCGGGCGTTGGGCGCCTTGCCGCGGATGGCGCTGTAGACCGCGTCGAGCTTCCCGGGCAGGGTGTTGGAGATGTAGGCGCGCGCCTCGTTGATCCGCGCGACGCACGCGTTGGTGCCCTGCAGGACACAGGTGGTCATGGCGTCGGCGAAGCCGGCGTCGTTGCCGCCGATGGAGATGCTCACCAGGGTGGTGCTCGACGTCAGGGGGCCGAGCTGGTTGTTGATGACGTCGCCGGTCTTGGCGCCGGAGCAGGCGGTGAAGTGGAAGGAGGCGGGTGCGTTCGCGTTCTTCCACAGCACCGGATACGCCTTGGTGCTGCGCTTGCAGGATCCGCTGGAACTGTCGTAGCTGCCGGCGCCGACTCCGGAGGAGTAGGAGTCGCCGAGCGCGACGTAGGAGGTGGCCGCGGCTTCCTGAGCGGATGCCACGCCCGCGCCGCCGAGTCCGAGTCCGACCAGGGCGGCGAGGGTGGCCGCCACGGACGCGAGACGGGACAACTTCATGAAGTCTCCTGAGTGTGGAGGGAAGAGGGGGTGAGGTGCGCCTACTACGTAGTAGCAGTGCGGAGCGCTTTCAGGAAGTGTCCATGTCAAAATTGATTCGTTATTCAGTTGAACAACCGGCTCTCACCGGCTCGGGTAACGGTCCGTCTCCTGATAAATGGTCAGTTCCCCACACGGACGGCCCCGTCGGGCCTGCCCGGATCCCCCGCGGGGTGGCCTGGCCCGACATACGGAGCGGGCCCGTCCGGAAAGCGGGCCCCGAAGCGGCCCGCTTTCCGGAGAGGCGGCGTCCGCCCGGAGAACGCGCGCCGGACCGGCGCCGCCCGGGCCCGGTGCGGGAGCCGCGGCGACTCAGCGCTTGACGCCGACCCCTCCGTAGAGCGCCACGCGGCGCAGCTCGCCGGGCTCGGGCACCGGTCCGTCCGGCCGCCACAGCGGGAGCTGCACCAGCCCGGGGTCGGTGAGGTCCCAGCCGTCGAAGAACGACAGGATCTCGGCATGGCTGCGCAGGCTGACCTGGGCGGTGGCGTTCCGGTAGACGCCGGTGCCCTCCTCCACCCGATCCTTCTCGTGGAAGTCCGAGGTGCCGTGGGTGAGGACGAGGCAGCTTCCGGGGGGCAGCGCGCCGCCGAGCGCGGCCACGAGCCCCGCGGGATCCTCCTCGTCCTTGACGAAGTGCAGGACGGCGACGAGGAGCAGGGCCACCGGACGGCCGAAGTCGATCAGCTCCCGGACGGCCGGATGCCCGATGACCGCCTCGGGCCTGCGGGCGTCGGCCAGGACGAACTCGGCGTTGCCCGCGCCGGTGAGCTTGGCGTCGGCGTGGACGGAGACGATGGGGTCGTTGTCGACGTACACCACGCGGGTGTCGGGGGCCGCGGCCCGGGCGAGCTCGTGGGTGTTGGGCGAGGTGGGGATGCCGGTGCCGACGTCGATGATCTGGCGGATGCCCAGTTCCTCCACCACCGTGCGCACCGCGCGGCCGAGGAAGTCCCGGTTGGCTCGGGCGCTCACCCGTACGTCCGGTGCCATCCTCATCAGGCGTTCGGCGGCCTCGCGGTCCACCTCGTAGTTGTCGCTTCCGCCGAGGTAGTAGTCGTACATGCGGGCCGGGTGCGGCCTGCTGGTGTCGATCTGCTCGGGTGCGAAGCCCTCGTGCGCCCGGTGTGCCGGGTGGGGCTGGTCGGTCATGCCGTAGCCGTCCTAGTCGTCGTGATCGCCATCATCGTCGTCGTCATCGCCGTCGTCATAGCCGTCGCCGTCGCCTCGCCGGTTCTCAGCACGGGCTCTGCGCGGGATGTGCGGAGTGCGCGGGCTGCGTGGGCCGCGGTGCGGGGCCTGCCGCCTCCTGGGCGAGCAGGAAGTCGGCCTGCCCCGCCTTGACGCCCCGGATGAACCCCGCCATCGCGTGGCGGGCGTATATCAGAGCGGGCCCGTCGGGGTCGGTGGACTGGCGCAGCGCCACCCTTCCGTCCGCGAGCCGCATGGCCTCCACGCAGCTCCCCCCGTTGCCGCCGCTCCACGGCTTGCGCCAGCCCTCGCTCCCCAACTGCCGGGCGGGCATGCCGTTGTAGACGCGTTTCCTCATGGGGTGGTTCACAGCTCCTTGCGCAGGCCGTCCAGGACGGCCTCGGTCCGTCGCACCGGCACCGCCTGTGCGCACATCCGGTCCAGCGCCTCCTGGAACGCCGAGACGTCGTCGCGCTGGTCGAAGTAGACGGCGCCCACCAGGCTCTCGCTGTAGGCGACGTCGGGCAGTTCCGGGATGGGGAACCGGAAGATGTGGAAGGGCCCGTACATGGCCGGGTGCGGGCCGGCCTCGAAGGGCATGACCTGCAGGCGCACCGTCGGCATCGAGCACGCCTCGATCAGGCGGGAGACCTGCCCGCGCATGACCTCTGGCCCGCCGATGGGCCTGCGCAGCACGGTCTCGTCCATCACCACCCACAACAGGGGCGGTTCGTCCCGCGTGAGCAGCCGCTGGCGTTCCAGCCGCAGCGCGATGCCGCGCTCGATCTCCTCCTCGGCGGCGTGCGGCATGCCCGCGCGCAGCACGGCGCGGGCGTACTCCTCGGTCTGGAGGAGTCCGGGCACGTAGTGCGGCTCGTAGGCGCGGATGACGTGGGACTCGCTCTCCAGGCTGACGAAGGCGCTGAACCAGTCGGGCAGCACATCGCGGTAGCGGTGCCACCAGCCGGGCCGGTTGGCCTCGCGGGCGAGGGAGAGGAAGCTGTCGATCTCCGACTGCTCGGTGACGCCGTAGGTGCGCAGCAGCTTCTCGACGTAGGGGATCTTCAGGCCGACCTCGGCCCGCTCCATCCGGCGGATGGTGGCGTGCGTGACGTCGAGCACCTCGGCGGCCCGCTCGTAGGTCAGTCCCGCGCGCCGCCGCAGGTCGCCCAGCCGCCGGCCGAGCACCACCCGCAGAACCGTGGGGGCGCCGCCCGCCCTGGTGTCAGCCACCGCACCCCTCCCGCGTTCCAACTCGCTTGTCAGCAGCGGCAGTTTGTCATGCCGTCGGATCTTCCCGACAGGGTGGCATGCACGTTTGTGCAAACAACAGATTGATCCTTGCCAGATGTTGCTCACACCCTTCACACTGAGGGCGTGGCTTACTTTTCCGATGTTCGCCCGCTGGAGCGCACCGGAGGGTCCGTCGACAGGCCCCTGTGGGACGCGTTCCGTCTCCCGGCCACAGGCACCTCCGTGGCCGAGGCCCGCAGGAGGGTCCTCGCCCGGCTGACGGAGTGGGACATCGGGACGGTGGTCCGCGACGACGCGCAACTGGTCGTCTCCGAACTCTTCACCAACGCCGTGCGTCACACCGACAGCGAGAAGGTCGACTGCGAGCTGCGCGTCACGGGCGTACGGCTGCGGCTGGCGGTCACCGACCAGGGCTTCGGTCCTGCCCGGCACGCCGGAGGCGCGGCAGGGCTCTGCCCGGAGACCGGCCGCGCGGAGGGGGAGAACGGACGCGGACTGCTGCTGGTCAGCGCCCTGGCCGAGGCCTGGGGGGTAGGGCCGGGCGCAGGCGGCAGGGGTCACACGGTCTGGGCGGAACTGGGCTTCGGCTCCTCCGCCCCGTGACGCGGGACCGCCCGGCCTTGGCGGGGGAGGCCGGGCGGTCCCGTCCCGAACACGGCGCCGCCGCACGGGAGAACACGCTGCGAACCGGAGGCGGCCGCGGATAGCGTGGCCCTGTGACCACCGTGTCCGACGACGAACTGATCGCCTCCGCCGAGGCGGTGCTCCATCCGCACCCCGTCGGCGGCCGCCTCTTCGGCAATGTGGCCTCGACCCTGGTGACGGAAACGGGCCGCCTCCACTCGGGCGTGTGCATCGACACCGGCTCGGGGACGGGTTTCTGCGCCGAGCACGCGGCCATCGCCGCCATGGTCACGGCGCGCGAGTACCGGATCGCGAGGATCGTCGCCGTATGGCGGGACGGCGAGGGCACGCTGCACGTGGTGCCGCCGTGCGGACGGTGCCGGGAGTTCATCCGGCAGATCGATCCGGGCAACCTCGACACCGAGGTGGTACTCGGGCCGCGGCACTCGCGCCGGCTGCGGGAGCTGCTGCCGTACCAGGAGTGGCCGAGCGCGCACGACTGAGCCGGTCCGCGCCCCTCCCCGCGGACCGTGCCACGGGTGTACGGTAAGCGCTTGCCAGGCCGCGCGCCCGTCCCGTCTCCCCCCTCTGGAGCCTCAAGTGAGCACGGACCACCGCCCCGCCCGCCCCGGCGGCCCGGCCCCCGGTGAGCTCCGCCTGTGGTACCCCCGCCCCGCCGCCGAGTGGCTCCAGGCCCTGCCGGTGGGCAACGGGCGTCTGGGAGCGATGGTGTTCGGCGGCACGGACGGCGAGCGGCTCCAGCTCAACGAGGACACCCTGTGGGCCGGCGGCCCGCACGACTACGACAACCCCCGGGCCCTCGCCGCCCTCCCCGAGGTTCGCCGGCTGGTGTTCGAGGGGCGGTGGGACGAGGCGCGGGCCCTGGTGGACTCCGACCTGATGGGCGTCCCCGTCGAGCAGCTCCAGTACCAGACCGCCGGCGATCTGTGCCTGTCCTTCCCCGGGGGCGGCGAGACCACCGGCTACCGGCGGGAACTCGACCTCGCCGGCGCCGTCGCCTCGGTGGAGTACACGCGCGGCGGGGTGCGCCACCGCCGCGAGGTGTTCGCCAGCGCGCCGGACCAGGTGATCGTGGTCCGGCTGACCGCCGACACCCCCGGCGCGGTCTCCTTCACCGCTCGCCTGGACAGCCCGCTGCGCTCGGCCTCCCACTCCCCCGCCCCGCACTCCATCGCTCTGGACGGCACAGGCGACGACGCCCGGGGCATCGCGGGCGTGCTGCGCTTCCGGTGCCTGGTGCGGGCGGTCGCCGAGGGGGGCGCCGTGCGCTCGGCGGACGGCGAGCTGCGCGTCGAGGGGGCGAACGCCGTCACCCTGCTGGTCTCGGCCGCCACCAACCACCGCGACTGGCGCGGCGTGGAGGAGGACCCCGGCGCGGCCGCCCGCCGCGCCGCCGCCCCGGTGGACGCGGCGGCCGCCCGGCCCTGCGCCGAGCTGCGCTCCCGTCATGTCCGTGACCACGCCGCGCTGTTCGGCCGCGTACGGCTGGAAGTGCCGCCCACGCCCGCCGCCGCGCTGCCGACCGACGAGCGGGTGGCGCGCTTCGCGCGCGGCGAGGACCCGCATCTGGTGGCGCTGTACTTCGCCTACGGCCGCTACCTGCTCATCGCCTGCTCCCGGCCCGGCACCCAGCCGGCGAACCTCCAGGGGCTGTGGAACGACCTGACCGACCCGCCGTGGGGCGGCAAGTACACCATCAACATCAACACCGAGATGAACTACTGGCCGGCCGCCCCCGCCAACCTCCTGGAGTGCTGGGAACCGCTGTTCGGCCTGCTGGACGATCTGGCCGCCGCCGGCGCCCGTACCGCCCGGGCCATGTACGGCGCGCGCGGCTGGGTCGCCCACCACAACACCGACCTGTGGCGCGGCACCGCGCCGGTGGACGGGGCGTTCTGGGGGATGTGGCCCACCGGCGGCGCCTGGCTGGCGCTGTCGGTCTGGGAGCACCACCGCTTCACCGGCGACGAGGCGAAGCTGCGGGAGCGCTATCCGGTCCTGGCCGGCGCGGCGCGTTTCTTCCTGGACGCCCTGGTGGAGGACCCCCGGACGCGGGAGCTGGTCACCTGTCCGTCGATCTCCCCCGAGAACGCCCACCACCCCGGCCCCGGCGGCTCGCTGTGCGCGGGGCCGGCCATGGACAACCAGATCCTGGGTGATCTGTTCGAGGCCACCGCCGCGAGCGCCGAACTGCTGGGCGTGGACGAGGAGCTGGCGAAGGAGGCGCGGGCGGCGCGCGAGCGGCTGGCCCCGCCGCGGATCGGGGAGCTGGGGCAGCTCCAGGAGTGGCGCGAGGACTGGGACGCGATCGCGCCCGAGCGCGGCCACCGGCACGTCTCGCATCTGTACGCGCTGCACCCGGGCGGCCGGATCACCCGGCGCGGCACCCCCGAGCTGTTCGAGGCGGCGCGCACCACGCTGGAGCTGCGGGGCGACGCGGGCACGGGCTGGTCGCTCGGCTGGAAGATCAACTTCTGGGCGCGGCTGGAGGACGGCGCGCGCTCCCACAAGCTGCTGACCGACCAGCTCACCCCCGAGCGCACCGCCCCGAACCTGTTCGATCTGCACCCGCCCTTCCAGATCGACGGCAACTTCGGCGCCGCCGCGGGAATCTGCGAGTGGCTGGTGCAGAGCCACGCCGGTGAGGTCCATCTGCTGCCCGCCCTGCCGCCCGCGCTGCCCGAGGGGTCGGTACGCGGGCTGCTGGCGCGCGGCGGTTTCGAGGTGGGTCTCACCTGGCGCGGCGGCGCGCTGACCGGGGCCGAGCTGCTCTCCCGGGCCGGGCGCCGGGTGCGGGTGCGCACGGTCGGCGAGGTCGCGGTGTCCTGCCGGGGGCGGCCGGTGGAGGCCGTACGGCCGGAGAGCGGGGTCGTGGAGTTCGAGACGGCGCCCGGGCGCGTCTACCGGCTCTCCCCGCTCTGAGGGACGCCCGCGCCGCGGGCTCGTCCGCGCCGCGGCGGGAACTTTCCGGGGGCCGCCGTCCGTTTCCCGTCACCAGGAGGTGCGTTGTGGGCACTGGACACGCACGACGGGGAGAGGGCGACGGCGACGACGCCGGAAGAGACGCCTGGGACGAGATCGTGCTCGACGAGGACTTCATACGCGGCGCCGAGGTGAGCGAGCCGGCCGCGCGTACGCGCATGCTGCGGGCCCGCTGGCGGGACAACCCGCCCGAGCCGCAGCCGTGGCGGGCGGACGAGCCCCCGGCGGGGTGGTTCTGGAGCAGAGGCCGCCGCAAGGGGCGCCGGTGGCGCCGCCGCCGCAAGGACGGCTGACGCCCCCCGGCCGCGCGGCGGCGGCGGACCGTGCGGGGGCGCGGGCCGCCACCCGCGCCCCCGCACGGGGCCTCACCGGCCGTGTCGGCCGTGTCGGCCGTGTCGGCGGAGCCGACCGGACCGACCGGGCCGGCCGTTTCAGCCGCGGACGCCCAGCAGGTGCTCCAGCGCCAGCTGGTCCAGCCGCTCGAAGGCCATGCCGCGCCCGGCCGCGGCGTCCACGTCGAACTCCTCGAAGGCGGCGGTGTCGGCCAGCAGGTCGGCGGCGGTCTCGCCCTCGTTCAGGGTCGGCCGCGCCAGCTCGTCCAGACGCGAGGCGCGCAGCGCCTCCTGGACCTCGGGGTCGGCGCGGAAGGCGGCGGCCTTCTCCTTGAGGATCAGGTAGTTGCGCATGCAGCCGGCCGCCGACGCCCACACACCGTCGAAGTCCTCGGTGCGCGGCGGCTTGAAGTCGAAGTGCCGCGGGCCCTCGTAGCCGGCCGACTCCAGCAGGTCCACCAGCCAGAACGCCTGGCGCAGGTCGCCGGCGCCGAAGCGGAAGTCCTGGTCGTACTTGATGCCGGACTGGCCGTTGAGGTCGATGTGGAAGAGCTTGCCGTGCCACAGTGCCTGGGCGATGCCGTGCGGGAAGTTCAGTCCGGCCATCTGCTCGTGGCCGACCTCGGGGTTGAGGCCGACGCGGTCGGCGTGCTCCAGCTCGTTGATGAACGCCAGGGCGTGGCCGACGGTCGGCAGCAGGATGTCGCCGCGCGGCTCGTTGGGCTTGGGCTCGATGGCGAAGCGCAGGTCGTAGCCCTGGGAGACGACGTAGTCGCCCAGGAGGTCGAAGGCCTCCTTCAGGCGGTCCAGCGCCCCCCGCACGTCCTTGGCGCCGCCCGACTCCGCGCCCTCGCGGCCGCCCCAGGCGACGTAGGTGGTGGCGCCCAGTTCGGCGGCCAGGTCGATGTTGCGCATGGTCTTGCGCAGCGCGTAGCGGCGCACGTCCCGGTCGTTGGCGGTGAAGGCGCCGTCCTTGAAGACCGGGTGGGTGAAGAGGTTGGTGGTGGCCATCGGCACCTTCATGCCGGTGGCGTCCAGCGCCTGGCGGAAGCGCTTGACGATGCCCTCGCGCTCGGAGGCGGAGGAGCCGAAGGGGATCAGGTCGTCGTCGTGGAAGGTGACGCCGTGGGCACCCAGCTCGGAGAGCTTGTGCACCGTCTCGACCGGGTCCAGTGCCGGCCGGGTGGCGTCGCCGAAGGGGTCGCGGCCCTGCCAGCCCACGGTCCACAGACCGAAGGTGAACTTGTGCTCGGGTGTCGGCTCGTAGCTCATGTCATGCCTCTCGGGTATTTCGTCAGGCCCGTTTACAAATTAGTATGCGCCCAGAAGCCCCAGAGAGGAAGAGGCGACATGGCCGCACCCGAAGGTCCGCTCGTTGTCGGTGTGGACAGCTCGACGCAGTCCACCAAAGCACTGGTCGTCGACGCCGCCACCGGCGAGGTGGTCGCGCGCGGCCAGGCGCCCCACACCGTCTCCCCCGACCACGAGAGCGACCCGGAGCAGTGGTGGCAGGCACTGCGGCAGGCGCTGGAGCAGTGCGGGCCGGCCGTCCACCGGGCCGCCGCGGTCTCGGTCGGCGGCCAGCAGCACGGGCTGGTGACGCTGGACGGCCAGGGCCGCCCCGTCCGCCCCGCCCTGCTGTGGAACGATGTGCGCTCGGCCCCGCAGCGCGACCGCCTGGTGGCCGAACTGGGCGGGCCGAAGGCCTGGGCCGAGCGCTTCGGCAGCGTCCCGGCGGCCTCCTTCACCGTCACCAAGTGGCAGTGGTTGCGCGAGAACGAGCCCGAGGCGGCCGCCGCGGTGAAGGCGGTGCGGCTGCCGCACGACTACCTCACCGAGCGCCTGACCGGCCAGGGCACCACCGACCGGGGCGACGCCTCGGGCACCGGCTGGTGGTCGACGGCCGATGAGGCCTACGACCAGGAGATCCTGGGGAAGGTCGGCCTCTCCCCCGAACTGCTGCCCCGCGTACTGGGCCACGGCGAGGCGGCCGGTACGGTACGGCCCCAGGAGGGGCTGCCGCTGCCCCAGGGCACGCTGGTGGCCACCGGCACCGGCGACAACATGGCCGCCGCCCTCGGCCTCGGTCTCCGGCCGGGCCGGCCGGTGCTGAGCCTGGGCACCTCCGGCACCGTCTACGCCGTCTCCACCCGCCGCCCCGCCGACCCCACCGGCACCGTCGCCGGCTTCGCCGACGCCCGCACCGACTGGCTGCCGCTGGCCTGCACCCTCAACTGCACCCTGGCCGTGGACCGCGTCGCGGCCCTGTTCGGCCTGGAGCGCGAGGCGGTCGAGCCGGGGGGCGGCGTGACCGTCCTGCCGTTCCTGGACGGCGAGCGCACCCCCAACCTCCCCTACGCCTCCGGCACCCTGACCGGCCTGCGGCACGACACGAGCGCGGGCCAGATCCTCCAGGCCACCTACGACGGCGCGGTCTACGCCCTGCTGGCCGCCCTGGACCTGGTCCTGGACGAGGACGCCGAGCCGGACGCCCCGATCCTGCTGATCGGCGGCGGCGCGAAGGGCACCGCGTGGCGCGAGACGGTGAGGCGCCTGTCGGGGCGGCCGGTGGTCGTGCCGCGCGCGCAGGAGCTGGTCGCGCTCGGCGCCGCGGCGCAGGCCGCGGCCCTGGTGCTGGGCGAGGACGCGGCGGCGGTCGCCCGCCGCTGGTCCACCGCCGAGGGCCCCTCCTACGAGGCGGTGGAGCGCGACGAGGAGGCGCTGACCCGCCTGGCGGCCACCCTGAGCGACGCCGATACGCTGCTGCGGCGGCACTGACCGGCGGCGCCGTCCCGCGGCACGTCCGTCACAGCCCCGCCGCACAGGTTCGTCCAGCGGCACCACCGTCCGCACAGCCCTTGAGGAGTACGCCACCGATGGCAGCACCCGCGCCCAACACCCAGCAGGAGATGCGGCGGCGGAACCTGGCGCGCGTACTGCACGCGGTGGCCGACGGCGGCCCCCGGTCGCGGGCCGCCGTCGCGGCGCGGATCGGGCTCACCCGCACCGCCGTCTCCACCCTCGTGGACGAGCTCCTGGGCGCCGGTCTGCTGGTGGAGCTGGGGCCGGGCCGTTCCGGCGCGGTCGGGCGGCCGGGCACCGCGCTGACGCTCAGCGACAGCGGCCCCTGCGGGATCGGCGCCGAGATCGGCGTGGACCACCTCGCCGTGTGCGCCGTCGACCTGCGCGGTGAGGTCCGCGCCCGCACCGCGATGGACGCGGCCAACCGCGACAGCGACCCCGGCCCGGTGCTGGAGCAGCTGGCCCGCCTGGTCGGGGAGGTCGCGGACGAGGCCCGCGGGCTGGGGCTGCGCCCGGCCGGGCTGGCCGTGGCCGTGCCCGGCCTGGTCGCCCGCGGCACCACCACCGTCGTCCAGGCCCCCAACCTCGGCTGGACGGACCTCGATCTGGCTGCCCACCTGGACGGGGGCATACTCGGCACCGGCGCCCTCACCGGCGGTGGCAGTGGTGGTGGTGTCGGTGAGGGCACGGCCGTGTGCTCCATGGACAACGAGGCCAACCTCGGCGCCCTGGCCGAGCTGTGGCTGGGCGGCCACACCCCGCCGCCCGGCGACTTCGTGCACGTATCGGCCGAGATCGGCATCGGTGCCGCGATCGTGGTGGACGGGGAACTCCTGCGCGGCACCCGCGGGTTCGCCGGCGAGCTGGGCCATGTGCCGGTGCGTCCGGAGGGCCGCCCGTGCGCCTGTGGCGGGATCGGCTGCCTGGAGCAGTACGCCGGCGAGGAGGCCGTCCTGCGGGCCGCCGGACTCGACCCGCGCGCCACCGCCGCCGAGCACCCCGGTCCCGGCGCCCGTATCGACCTGCTCGCCACCCGCGCCGGGGGCGGCGACCGCGCGGTGCTGAGGGCGCTGGCCGAGGCCGGAAGCGCGCTGGGCACCGCGCTGACCGGCGCGGTCAACCTGCTCGACCCGCAGACCGTGGTCCTGGGCGGCGCCCTCGCGCGGCTGGCGCCCTGGCTGCTGCCCTCCCTGGAGCACGAGCTGGGCCGCCGCCTGGCCGGACCCCCTCCGGTGTCGGTCTCCCGCCTCGGCGCGGAAGGCCCGCTGCTGGGCGCGGCCCACTCCGTCGTCCGCGCGGTCCTGGACGACCCGCTGGCCCACCGCGCCTGACGGGCCGGGCGCCCGCGCCCGGGGCGGGCCCCCGGGAGCCCGCGGGTAGGGAGCGCGGTCAGTCCGGTTTCCGGACCACCTCGATCCTCCCGCAGCCGGCGCGCTCGGCCTCGGCCTCCACATACGCGGGCAGCAGGTCACGGGCCCACCGCTTTTCCGCCGGGCTGTCCACCGGCCGGGCCACGAAGGCGACCCGGCCCGTCTGACAGAGCGCCCGGAGCACCGACAGGTCCCCTCCCAGCGAACCGCCGCCGGACACCGCCGAACGGCCCCCGGTGACGAGCCTCTCCGACCCCCACCAGGACGGCTGGGCGAACAACTCCGCCAGCCCGGGGTGCACGACCGTCGTCAGCCGCACCTCCTGGGAATGGTCCGTGGCGATGTCGCAGCTGCGCAGGGGGCCGTCCCCGTCCGGGGTGACGCGCCGGTGGTGAGGCCCCTTCGCCCGGGCGGGAAGCTCCACCCCCTCCACCGCGCACGGCCCCTCGCGCGGTGCCTGCTCCCATTCGGGCACCGGCGGGAGACCGTCCGGATCGGGGTACCGCCCCCGGCACCCCAGCTCCTCCATACGGCGGCCTCGCGGGATGCCGGCGAAGAGGCCGGCCCGCCCGCCGGGCGGGGTGATCATCCGGGAACGGCGACGGGCGACCGAGATCACACCGGACGCCCCGGGCTGCGTACGGCCGGATGGGTAGGCACCCTGGAGACCGACCGCACGGCCGTGAACCAGACGAGGAGCCCCGGGTGCCCGCACTCTTCCCCAGCCTGTACCAGGCGCCGGACAAGCCCGCGCTGCACTTCGGCGACCGGGTGATCGACTACGGCCGGCTGGCCGGGGCCGCGCACGCGCTCGCCCTGGAGATCGCCGAGGCCGACCGGGTGGCGGTGTGGGCGACCCCCTCGCCGCACACCTGCGTCGGCGTCCTGGCCGCGCTGCTGGCCGGGGTCCCCGCCGTCCCCGTCAACCCGCGCGTCGGCGAGGAGGAGCTGGCCCACATACTCACCGACAGCACGCCCACCCGGGTGCTGGCCGCTCCCGGCGACGAGCTGCCCCCGGCCCTGGACGCGCTGCCGCGCACCGACGTCGCACTGGAGCCCGGGGCCGATCCCAGCCCCGACGGCACCACGGCCGCGCCCGACGAGAACGGTCCGGCGCTGATCGTCTACACCTCCGGCACCACCGGACCGCCCAAGGGCGTGGTGGTGCCGCGCCGCGCGATCGCCAGCACGCTGGACGACCTGGCCGACGTCTGGCGGTGGACGGGCGACGACGTGCTGGTGCACGCGCTGCCGCTGTTCCATGTGCACGGGCTGGTCCTGGGTGTGCTGGGCCCGCTGCGGCGCGGCGGCACGCTGCGCCATCTGGGCCGCTTCTCGCCCGAGGCCGTCGCGGCGGCGCTGGAGGAGGGCGGCACCATGGTGTTCGGGGTGCCGACGATGTACCACCGGCTGGCCGAGGCCCTGGAGGCGGGCGGCGGGGCGGTTGACGAGGGGGACGGCGAGGCGGGCGGCCGGCTGGCCGCGGCCCTGCGCGGGGCCCGGCTGCTGGTGTCCGGCTCGGCCGCGCTGCCCCTGCACGACCACGAGCGGATCACGGCCGCGACCGGGCAGCGCGTCGTCGAGCGCTACGGGATGACCGAGACGCTGATGATCACCAGCGTGCGGGCGGACGGCGAGCGCCGCGCCGGCACCGTGGGCGTGCCCCTGCCCAGCGTGGACGTACGGCTGGTGGACGACGAGGGGCGGCGCATCGAGGGCGGCGACGGCGAGACCGTGGGCGAGGTCCAGGTGCGCGGACCCAACCTGTTCACCGAGTACCTGCACCGGCCGGACGCCACCGCGCAGGCCTTCGCCGGCGGCTGGTTCCGCACCGGCGACATGGCCACCCGGGACGCCGACGGCTTCTACCGGATCGTGGGCCGCAGGGCGACGGACCTGATCAAGAGCGGCGGTTACCGGATCGGCGCCGGGGAGATCGAGAACTGCCTGCTGGGCCATCCCGGCGTCGCCGAGGCGGCGGTCGTCGGCGAGCCCGACCCGGATCTGGGCGAGCGGATCGCGGCATGGGTGGTGCCGGCCGGCGGGCAGCCGCCCACCGAACAGGAGCTGGTCGACCATGTGGCGCGGCGGCTCACGCCGCACAAGCGGCCCCGGGTCGTGCGGTTCACCGGCGCCCTGCCCCGCAACGACATGGGCAAGGTCATGAAGCGGGAGCTGGGCCGTGGCTGAGCGGCCGGCCGGAGGGGGACCGAAGGAGCCGGGTGGGCGGCTGCCGGCCCGTGCGGTGATCGACGCGGTGGCCGCCGGCTTCGCCGAGCTGCCCGTCCCCGTAGGCGGTGATGGCGATGGCGCCGTCGCCGCCTACGGGGACGGGCCGATCGCCTGGGAGGGTTACGGCCGGGCACTGGCCCGCGCACACGAGCGCACCGGCGAGCACGAGTCGGTGGTGTGCGGCACCGGCACGGTCGGCGGCGTCCCGGCGGTCCTGATCGCCTTCGAGTTCGCCTTCCTCGGCGGCTCCCTCGGGCAGCGCACCGGCGACCGCATCGAGGCCGCCCACCGGCACGCCCGCCGGGCACGGCTGCCGGTGGTGTCCCTGACGGCGACCGGCGGCAGCCGCATGCAGGAGGGCATGCGGGCCCTGGTCCAACTCCAGCGCGTGGCACGCCAGTCGGCGCTGACCCGGGCGGCGGGCCTGCCGCAGATCGCCGTCGTACGGGACCCGACCACCGGCGGCGGCTGGGCGACACTGGGCGCCGGCTCCGACGTGGTGCTGGCCCTGCCGGGCGCCCAGGTCGCCTTCGCCGGCTCGCGGGTACGCCCGCCGGACGCCGACCCGGCCGCGTACGGCGCCGAGGAGAAGCTGGCGGCCGGGCAGATCGACCGGGTCGTGGCGCCTCAGGAGCTGCCCGGCGTCCTGGGCCGCTGGCTGTCCCTGCTCTCCTCCCCCGACGGCTCCCCCGGTGCCGAGGGCGGTCCCGCCGAGCCGCCGCGCGCGCTGGGCGGCGGAGCGCCGGGCCTGCCGGGGACCGGCTGGGAGGCGGTGGAGCGGGCCCGCTCCACCCACCGTCCGCGCGCGGACGCCTATCTGGACGCCTACTTCGAGGTCCGCGAGGAGATATCGGGCGACCGCTGCGGCGGCACCGACCCGGGGATGCGCTGCGGTTTCGGGCGCAGGGACGGCCGCACCATCGCCTATGCCGCCCAGTGCGGCACGCCGACCCTGCCGGCGGGCTTCCGCACCGCCACCCGGCTGATCCGGCTGGCCGACCGGCTGGGCATCCCGGTGCTCACCCTGGTGGACACCCCGGGCGCGGCCAACGACGAGACGGCCGAGCGCTCCGGCGCGGGCGCGGCCATCGCGGACCTCTTCGCGGCGGTGGCCGAGGCCCGGGTCCCGGTGACGACCCTGGTGGTCGGCGAGGGCGGCTCGGGCGGGGCGCTGGCGCTGGCGGCGCCGGAGAACACCTGGGTCACCCCGGACTGCTACTTCTCCGTCATCGCCCCGGAGTCGGCCGCGGCCATCCTCAAGCGCGGCCCGGAGCACGTCCGCGAGACGGCCGGCGAACTGCGGCTGCGCCCACAGGACCTGGTGGAGCTGGGCGTGGCGCGCGGCATCGTGCGGGCATAGCGCCGGCGCGCCGGAGTGAGCGGCGTCGCGCCGTGCGGGCAGGGCGCCGTCCCGGCCGCCGGACCCGCCGCTTCCGGGCCCGGCGCCGTGCCCCGGTCACCGGTCGGCGGGGCCCAGGCCCGCCGACCGGGCCAGCCGGCGGTAGGAGTCCAGTCGCCGCCCGTGGTCATGGGTGCCCAGGGTGATCAGCAGTTCGTCGGCGCCGCTGCGCCGGGCCAGCCCGGCCAGCGCTTCGGCCGCCTCCTGCCCGGTCCCGCCGATCCGCGAGCGGCGGGCCTCGGCGAACAGGGTGCGCTCGCGGTCGGTCATCTCCCGCCCCAGCACTTCGCCCGCCGGCTCCAGCGGCGGGAAGACGCCCCGGGTGCGGGAGACGACCGTCGCCCACGCCTCCGGGGCGTGCAGCGCCTCCGCCTCGGCGGTGGTGGCGCCCGCCGCCGCGCTCACCGAGACGATCACATACGGCCTGCGGTACTGCTCCGGGCCCGCGGCGGAGGGCCGGAAGGCCGCGCGGTAGTCCTCGATCGCGCGCAGCATCCGCTCCTCGCCGCGTACCGGGGCGATCACCAGCGGCAGTCCGCGCTCGGCGGCCGCCCGTGCCCCCGAGCCCGTGGCCAGCACGAACACCGGCACCCTCAGGCCCTGTGAGGGCACGGCCCGTACGTCCCGCGCGCCGTCGCCGTCGCCATCGCCGTCGAACCAGCCCAGCAGCTCGTCCAGGTCCTCGCCGAACCGTTCGGCGGCCTCCTTCCGCGCCCCCAGCGCCCGCCGTACCGCGCCGGTGAAGCCGACCGAGCGGCCCAGGCCCGCGTCGATCCGTCCCGGGAACAGCGACTCCAGCACCCCGAACTGCTCGGCGACCACCAGTGGCCGGTGGTTGGGCAGCATCACCCCGCCCGTGCCGACCCGGATACGGCCGGTGGCCGAGGCGACGGCGGCGGCGAGCACGGTCGGTGCGGAGCCGGCCACACCGGGGACCCCGTGGTGCTCGGCCACCCAGAAGCGGTGGTAGCCCAGCGCCTCGATCTCCCGGGCGAAGCGCACGGTGGCGCGCAGGGCCTCGTCCGCTCCCTCCCCCTTGCGGACCAGGGAGCGGTCCAGGACCGACAGGCGGACGGTGCGCAGCGCTTCGTTGACCATGTACGTCCCAACAAACGCGGTCGTGGGCGATTCCCCCACCGCGCCGGGCAACCGCGCGTGCGCGCGGGCGCGTCCCCCACCGAGAGGACCCGCACGGAGAGTCGACACGGGGAGCGGGGGCCGCCGGTGGGTGTCACTCTGGGCGAGGAGATCACGCTGCTGTCGCTGGACGGCGTCTCCGGTGCGACGAAGGCCCTGTCCTCCACGGGCTGGGGCGTCGCGGGCGGCATCCTGCCGGACCTGGTCATGGCGGAGCGGGCGGCCGTCCACGGCGGACGGCTGGAGGTCGCCGACCGCACCCCGACCGGTGTCCCCCTGCTCGACGGGCGCCTGGGGCTGATCGCCGGCTGGACCGGTGGCGGGAAGCGGAGGAGGGCCTCCGGCTGGATGGCCAGGGACCAGGCCAAGTCCGTCCGGGCGGCGGTGGAGAGCCTGTGCGGGCGCGGCCTGGTCGCCGAGGAGCGGGTCCGCGTCCTCGGCCTCTTCCCCGTGCGGCGCTATCCGGAGGCGGACGGCTCGGTGGAGCGGGAGGCGCGCGAGCGGCCGGCCTCCGCGGTCGTCGGCGGCGCGGATCCCGACGACCGTACCGCCGCCCTGGTCGCCCTGCTGCACGCGGCGGGGCTGTACCGGCAGGCCTTCCCCGGCCTGCCCCGCAAGCGGGTCGAGCCGCGTATGGCCGAGATCGCCGAGGGCAACCGGGTGGGCGACAGCGTCCGCCGGGCGATCCGCGATGTGCGGGCGGCGGTCGCGGTGGCCACGACGATCACCGTGGTCGCGGCCGCGTCCTGAGTCCGGGAACGGGCCGGGGGACGGGGTCCGGGCACGGTGCCGGGCGCGTCGGCGGTCACGGCCTTCCCTGCGCGGTGGTCCGGTCGTCCTGCCGGGCGGTGCGCAACTGCCGCCGGCTGGCCGCGCGGACGGCCGCGGTGATGCGGTTCAGCCGCTCGGACTCCAGAGACCAGGTCTGCCAGTGGAGGGCGACGTCGCGGTGGGCCTGCTCCTCGAGCAGGATCAGCGTCCCGTCGGCGAGCTCCGTGCCCAGCTGGAGCTCCGGGATCATGCCCCATCCCAGGCCCGCCCTCAGGGCCGCGAGGAACCCCTCGGACGACGGGATGGTGTGCCTGGGCGGGAGCAGGTCGACGCTGCGGGAGCGGAGCACCTGGCGCTGCAGGTCGTCCTTGGCGTTGAACTCCAGCATGGGCATGCCCGCCCAGTCGACACCGGCTGCCGTGGTGAACCGCCGGTGCAGCGCGGGGGCGGCCACGGGCACATAGCGCATGAAGCCCAGCCGCTCGACGCGGCACCCGTTGACCGGTGCGGGGTCGGCGGTGACGGCTGCGATGACGTCCCCCTGGCGCAGGAGCCGGCTGCTGTGGTCCTGGTCCTCCACGTGCAGGTCCAGTGTGGTGTCCGTCCAGCCGGCGGCCTCGTGGAGGACGGGCACGAACCAGGTGATCAGGGAGTCGGCGTTGACGGCCACCGGTGTCACCGCCCGGGAGGAGACCCCGTTGCCCAGCGCGCGCCGGGTCTCCGCCTCCAGCACCTGTACCTGGCGTGCCATGCGCAGCAGCACCGCTCCGGCCTCGGTGGGAGCGCACGGCACGCCCCGGCGCACCACCGTCTGGCCCACGGAGTTCTCCAGGGCCTTGATGCGCTGGCTGACGGCCGAGGGGCTGATCCTGAGCAGGTCCGCGGCGGCCTCGAAGGTCCCCTCGTCGATGATCGCGGCCAGGGCGCGCAGATGCTCGAAGTTCATGAAGCAAATCTAATGCATCCGTTATTCTTTTCATTTGTCTGTATTCAGGAGGCTGGCTAGCGTCAGGGCCATGTGGGGTACCTGGAGTGCCGGGCTCGCGGCCGGCCTGGCTCTGATCATCGCCATCGGCGCGCAGAACGCCTTCGTGCTGCGGCAGGGCATTCGCCGGGAGCACGTCGGGGCGGTGGTGGCGCTGTGCACGGCCGGCGACGTCGTGCTGATCCTCGGCGGCACCGCGGGGATCGGGGCGCTGGTGTCCCGCTTCCCCGGCGCCCTGGAGGTGCTGCGGTGGGCGGGAGCCGCCTATCTGGCGTGGTGGGCGGTGCGCTCCTTCGTCTCCGCGGTGAGACCCGCCTCGCTGAAGGCCGAGGCCGCCCGGTCGCGGAGGTCGGTGGTCACCACCACCCTGGCCCTGACCTTCCTCAACCCCCATGTCTACCTCGACACCGTGGTGCTGCTGGGCAGCCTCGCCAACCAGCAGGGCCCCGAGGCCCGGTGGGTCTTCGCCGTCGGGGCGGTGACGGGCAGCGTGGTGTGGTTCTCCGCCCTCGGTTACGGCGCCCGGGCGCTGTCGGGCGTGCTCAGCAGTCCGCGCACCTGGCGGGTGGTGGATCTGGTGATCGGCGTCGTGATGCTCGTCCTGGCGGTCGGCCTCCTCCTGGGGTGACGCCTCCGCGGCGCACGGCCCGCGGCGCACGGCGGGCCGTGCGGCTGCGGTGCGTCACCGTCGCGGGAGCGCGTCGAAGTCCACCGTCCTGTCGCACCAGCGCTCCAGCAGCACCCGGTCGTGGCCGACCGCGAGCAGTGCCGTGCCGTGTTCGCGGCGGTACTCCTCCACGGCGGCGACGAGGGCGGCGGCGGTGGAGGCGTCGAGCATGGCGGTCATCTCGTCGCAGACCAGCAGCCGGGGGCGCAGGACGAGCGCGCGGGCCAGGCAGGCGCGCTGGAGCTGGCCGTCGCTGACCTCGTGGGGGCGGCGGGCGAGCAGGTCGCCGCCGAGGCCGACGGAGGCGGCCAGCGCGGGCAGCCGGCCGGGGATCTCGGCCCGGCGGCCGGTGGCGCGCAGGGGCTCGGCGATCAGGTCGGCGAGGGTGAGGCGGGGGTCGGCGGCGAGGCGGGGCTGCTGGAAGACGACGCCGACGGTCGTGCGCAGCTCGCGGGGGGCGCGGTGACGGAAGCCGTACGCCGTCCGTCCGGCCAGCCGCACGGTGCCCGCCCGCGGCCGGTGGAGCAGGGCTGCGACGCGGGCGAGGGTGGACTTGCCGCATCCGCTGGGGCCGAGCAGCCCGACTGCCTCGCCGTCGCCCACGGTCAGGGACGCCCCGCGCAGTACGGGGGCGCGGCGGTCGTATCCGGCGGTGATGCCGCGCAGTTCCAGCGCGGGCCCGGGCTCCGGCTCATGCGTCGGTCCGGGCATCGCTTCGGATGTCGGCTCAGGCATCGGCGGTCTCCGGGGCGTGGGAGTACGCGTGGTGACAGGCCACCGCTCCGGCGCGGGACCCGGCCAGGGCGGGCACGGCGGCACAGGCGCCGGTGGCGCGATCGCAGCGCGGGGCGAAGGCGCAGCCGCCGGGCAGGTCGTCCAGCTCGGGCGGCATGCCGGGGATGGGGGTGAAGGACCGCTCGGGCAGCGCCTCCAGCAGCCCGCGGGCGTACGGGTGCCGGGGGCCGGGTGTGCCGAAGAAGTCCGCGGCATCGGCGAGTTCGACGATGCGCCCGGCGTACATCACCGCGACCCGGTCGGCGATGCGCTCGGCGGCGGTCAGGTCGTGGGTGATGACGAGCAGGCCGCGGCCGGCGTCCACGTGCCGGCGCAGTTCGTCCGCGGTGCGGTCCACCAGATCGCGGTCCAGGCCGGTGGTCGGTTCGTCGGCGATCAGCAGCGGGGCCTCGCCGACGAGGGCGAGGGCGGTGGCGGCGCGCTGGGCGAGGCCACCGGAGAGCTGGTGCGGGTACCGGTCGAGGTGGCCGGTGGGGAACGCCGCGCGCTCGGCGGCGGCCTCGGCGGCCCCGCGCAGCTTCGGTCCCTGTGTGCCGGTCAGTTCCCGCACCGTCTCCTCCATCTGGGAGCGGATGGTGCGCACGGGGGTGAGGTGCGAGGCGGGGCTCTGCGGCACTAGGGCGATACGGCGGCCCCTCACGCGCCGGGCCAGCTCCTTCTCCCCCGCGGTGAGCAGGTCCAGGCCGTCCAGCAGGGCAGCACCGCCCACCCGGGCGTTGCCGGGCAGCAGCCCCAGCAGCGCCGAGGCCAGCACCGACTTGCCGCAGCCGCTCTCCCCCACCAGGGCCAGGCACTCGCCGGGGTCCAGGTCGAAGGAGACCCCCGTCACGGCGGCGACGGTGCGCCCGCCGCGCAGCGGGAAGCGTACGGACAGCTCCTGTACGGACAGTCGGGCCGTCACAGCGTCAGCTCCGATCGGACGCGCGGGTTGATCCGCTCGCGCCAGGCGCCGGCGAGTCCGGCGATGGCGAGGGTGGGTACGACGATGAACAGGCCCGGCCAGAGGGTGGGCCACCAGGCGCCGGCGAGCAGCGAGCCGCGCGCGGCCTCGGCCATGGTGCCGAGGCTGGCCTGGTGGGCGGGGATGCCCAGGCCCAGGAAGGACAGCGCGGACTCGTGCCAGATGGCGTGCGGCACCATCAGCACCGCCGCGAGCCCGGCCTGCGGCAGGACGCCGGGCAGCAGATGGCGTACGGCCACCCGCCACCGCGAGGCGCCGCCCGAGATCGCGGCGTCCACGTACGGGCGGCTGCGCAGGGAGTGGGTCTCGGCCCGGACGATGCGGGCGGTGGACAGCCAGTGGGTGAGGCCGACGGAGGCGATGACCGGCCAGATCCCGGGCCGGAACATGGCCACCACGAAGATGCCCAGGAGCAGGTGGGGCACGGAGGCGAAGACGTCCACGACCCGCATCACCAGCCGGTCGGTGCGCCCGCCCAGCGCCCCGGCCAGACCGCCGACGGCGATACCGACGACCGTGGCCACCAGCGCCGCGACCACGCCGACCAGCAGCGAGACGCGCAGCCCGTGGACGCAGCGCAGCAGCAGGTCGCGGCCCAGTTCGTCGGTGCCGAAGGGGTGCTCCCAGGAGGGGGGCCGGAGTTTGGCCGCGAGGTCGACGGCCTGCTGGTCCAGGGGGAAGACCGCCGGCACCAGCAGCGCGGCCAGGACGGTGGCGGCGGTGAGGACGGCCGAGACGCGGGTGCGCCAGGCGCGTGCGCCGGGCGGGCACCCGAAGCCGCGCCGCGGAGCGGCGGCGGGGACAGGTGCTTCGGCGGGGGTTTCGGCGGGTGCCGGGGCGGGGGCGGTCACATCTCCTCCGGGTCGATCCGGGGGTCGGCCAGCACGTAGAGCAGGTCGGCCAGCAGGTTCCCGGCGAGTACGGCGGCGGTGGCCAGGACGGTCACGGCGGCCAGGAGCGGGAAGTCGGTGGCGGTGGCGGCGCGGACGGTGGCCGAGGCGATGCCGGGCCAGCTGAAGACGGTCTCCACCAGCAGGGCGCCGGTGATCAGCTCGGGTATGCGGGTGCCGATGAGGGTGAGCACCGGCAGCAGCCCCGAGCGCAGGGCGTGGCCGAGCAGCACGGTGCGCTCGCGCAGACCGCGTGCGCGGGCGCCGCGCACCGGGTCCTCGTGGAGCGCGTCGGCCACTCCCTGCCGTACGTACAGGGCGAACCACGGCAGCTGGGACAGGGCGAGCACGGCCACCGGCAGCGTCAGATGGCGTACCAGCGAGCCGGCGGTGACGGTGTCCTCGCCGCTGTCGGTGAGCCCGCCGGCGGGCAGCACGCCGAGCTGGAGGGCGAAGAACCAGACCGCCAGCAGTCCGAGCCAGAACGGCGGGGCGGCCTGGAGCACGTAGGAGCCGCCGGTGACGCAGCGGTCGAGCCACCCGCCCCGGCGGCGCGCGGCGGCGACGCCGAGCACGGTGCCGAGCACCACCGCGATCAGGAACGCGAGCGCGCACAGCAGCACGGACCAGCCCAGGCGCTCGCCGACGACCTGGGCGACCGGCTGGCGCAGGGAGACCGACTGGCCCAGGTCGCCGGTCGCGGCTGAGGTGAGCCAGCTCCACCACTGCTCGGTGAACGGGCCGTCCAGGGCGAGGTTCTCACGCAGCCGGTCGAGGGTCTCCTGGGAGGCGCGCAACCCGGCGCTCCCGGCGTACTGGCGCACCGGGTCGAAGGGGGAGGCCGCGGCGAGCGCGAAGACGCCGAGGGTCACGGCGGCCAGGACGGGGACGGCGGCCAGCGCCCGCCGTCCCGCCAGGCGCGCCATCGGGGCCCAGGGCGGGCCCGTGCGCGGTTCCGTCTTCACTTCTTCGGCCGCCAGTCCTCGACGTTCCACCACGGGCCCGTGCCCAGACCGTGGTCGTGGGGCTCGACCTGGGTGGTGACGTCCTGCCAGGCGTCGTCCATCACGTACACGTGGTCGATGTGGGTGAGGAAGGTGTAGCCGGGGTCGGCGGCCAGTTCGCGCTGGACGGTGGCGTACGCCTCGGCGCGGGCGGCGCGGTCGTTCGTGCGGCGCGCCTCCTCAAGCGCCCGGTCGACGTCCGCGTTGTCGTAGGCGGCCATGTTGTTGAAGCCGTCCAGGGCGAGGGAGGAGTGCAGCAGGGGGTAGAGGTCGAAGTCGGGGTCGGCCGGGCTGCCGCCGCCGGAGAGGACGGCGTCGTCCTCCATGCGCGGCTCGATGACCTCCCAGGTGCCGGACTCGACGGTGATGTCGATGCCGATCTCCTTGGCGTCGGCGGCGTAGGCCAGGGCGTGCTCCTGGCGCAGCCGGTCGCCGGAGGGGTACCAGAGGGTGAAGGCGGCACGGCGGCCGTCCCTGCGGCGCACTCCGTCCTCGCCGGCCTTCCAGCCCGCCTCCTCCAGGATCTCCCGCGCCTCGTTTGGGTCGTGGCGGCGTTCGGTGCCCTTGGCGAACCAGGGGCTGTCGGTGGGCACGGGGCCGTACGCGGCCCGGCCGGCGCCGCTGAGCACGCTGTCGACGATCGCCTTTCGGTCGACGGCGGTGTCCAGTGCGCGGCGCACCGCGCGGTCGCCGGTGACGGGGTCCGCGGTGGGGAGGGTGACGGCCCGGAAGTCGGCGGTCCTCGCCCGGATCACGCGCCGGCCCTCGTCGCCGGCGAAGGTGCCGGCGAGCGCGGGGGGCAGGACCGCGGCGTCGAGGTCGCCGGAGCGCAGCCGGGTGGCGCGTATGTCGTCGTCCTTGATGACGGCCATGGTGAGCTTCTCCACCTCCGGCGCGCCGCCCCAGTAGTCGGGGTTGGCCTTGAAGGTGAGCTTCTCGCCGCGGCTCCAGCCGGTGAGGACGTAGGGGCCGGTGCCGACCGGTTCGGTGTTGTAGGGGCCGGTGTTGACGTCCTGTCCGGCGGCTGCCTCCTTGGAGGCGATGGGCAGCACGGTGCGCTCGGCGAAGGCGGCGTAGGGGTACTTGAGGCGGAAGACGACGGTGTCCTCGCCCTCGGCGGTGACGCTGTCGAGGGCGTCCAGCTCGCCCCTGGAGGGGTTGTTGGTCCTCTCGTCGAGGATGGTCTCGTAGGTGAAGACCACGTCCTCGGCGTCGAAGGGGGTGCCGTCGCTGAAGGTCACCCCCTCGCGCAGGGTGTAGGTGTACGTCCGGCCGCCGTCGCCGATCTCGGGAAGCTTCGCGGCGAGGGCGGGCCGCAGTTCCATTCCGGCGTCGTGCCTCAGCAGCCCGTCGAAGATCTTGGAGTTGCCGTCCTTGCCGTAGCCGAGCAGGGGGCTGAGGGTGTCCGGTTCCTGGGCGATGCCCACGACCAGGGAGTCGCCCGTACCTCCGTCCGCGCCGCCCTTCCCGTCGGACGGCGCGGAACAGGCCGCCGCTCCGGCCAGCACCGCGCCGGCCGTCATGGCGGCGGCGGCCCGTGTCACCCGCAGTCTCATGCTCCACACCCCTGCTGCTGATCAAACGTTGTTGCAAACAGCTTGCAATTAAACCGCAGGCGCGCGCCACCCCGCCCCTCCCCTCCGGCCGGACCCGGCGCCCCGCACCCGGCGCTTCGATCACCCCGTGATCACGAAAGGCCTTCCGAACCGGTTTATCCGATGCTTCTGTGGACTAGACCTTGACTCCCTACTTGGTCTGTGCCAAATCTGTGCAGACCCCACGCTCGCTCCCCCCACGCCCGTACCGTCGGCAACCTTCCAGGGGACCGCCATGCCCGTCCGTCGCCCTTTCCGCCTCCTCGCGTCCGCCCTGTCCGCCGCACTGCTGCTGAGCGGATGCGGCGCCTTCGCCGACACCGGCGACCAGGACCGGGACCGGACCCTCGACGTCTGGCTGATGCGGGGCAGCCTCTCCGGCGAACTCACCGACGCCGCCGTCCGGGACTTCGAGCGGCGCAACCCCGGCGTGGAGGTGAAGGTCACCGTCCAGGACTGGCCGGGGATCGACAAGAAGGTCACCGCCGCCCTCGGCTCCGGCGACGCGCCCGACGTGATCGAGGTCGGCAACACCCAGGTCGCCCAGTACGTGGAGACCGGCGGGGTCTCCAACCTCACCATCAAGGTCTTCGACCTCGGCGGCGACCACTGGGTCCCCGGGCTGGAGGAGCCGGGGAAGATCGACGGATACCAGTACGGCGTCCCCTTCTACGCCGCCAACCGCGTCGTCATCTACCGCAAGGACCTCTTCGACCGGGCCGGGATCACCGAGCCGCCCGCCACCCGTGAGGAGTGGATCGAGGCCACCTCCCGGCTCGACGGGCCCGGGCAGCAGGGCATCTACCTGCCGGGGCAGAACTGGTACGTGCTGGCGGGCTTCATCTGGGACGAGGGCGGCGACCTCGCCGTCGAGCGCAGCGGCCGGTGGGCCGGCACGCTCGACACCCCCGAGGCGCTGCGCGGCATGGAGTTCTACAAGGAGCTCCAGTCCCACGGCGGCGGCCCCGTCGACTCCGACGAGTCCAGGCCGGAGCAGCGCGAGTTCTTCGCCGGGAACGAGATCGCCCAGATCATCGACGTGCCCGGCGCCGCGGAGCTGATCGTCGAGAAGAACCCGGAGCTGGCGGACAGGCTCGGCTTCTTCCCGATCCCCGGCAAGGAGGCCGGGCAGCCTGGGGCGGTCTTCACCGGCGGTTCGGTGCTGATCATCCCCGAGCGGGCCGCCGAGCCGGACGCGGCGTACTCCTTCGTCAAGCTGCTGACCGGCGAGAAGTGGCAGCGCAAGCTGGCCCAGACGATGAGCGTGGTGCCCAACAGCACCGAACTGGCCGACGCGCTGGAGGACGACCCCGGCGCCGCCGCGATGGCCGAGGGCGCCCGCAACGGCCGCGCCACCCCCAACTCGCCGCGGTGGGGCCGTCTGGAGGCGGACAACCCGATCAAGGCGTACCAGACGCGGGTGCTGCGCGGCGCCGACCCGGAGACGGCGGCGCGCGAGGCGTCCCGGCGGATCACCGCGGTCCTGGGCGGGCGCGGCTGACGTACGGCCGGCCGCGCGCCGACCGGCACCACCGGCCGCCGACACCCCCGGCGCCCCGCTCCGCACCGGAGCCGGGTGCCGGAGTCGGGTGCCGGAGTCGGGGCGCCGGCCCGTGGCCGCCGGCGGCGCGGCGCCGGGGTCACGGCATCGCGGCCGTGTCGCCGGCGGTCACGGGGGACCGGGCTCGCCGCCCGGGGTCACGGAGCGACGGAGTCGGGCGACCGGGTGTCAGGCGGACGCCAGGCCGCGCCCGCGCAGCCACAGCAGTTGCTCGCGCTGCTGCGAGGAGCGGCCCCCGGCGTGGTCGCCGAAGTGCCACACCCTGATGTCCTTGTCCTCCCCCGCGTAGCGGTGGTAGGCGGCGAAGACGGTCGACGGCGGGCAGACCGGGTCCATCAGGCCCACGCTGAACAGCGCGGGAGCGGTGGCGCGGCGCGCGAAGTGCAGGCCGTCGAAGTAGTTCAGCGTGGCGAATACGGCCTCGGGGTCGGTGCGCTGGTGCACACCGAGGTAGTGGGCGATCTCCGGGTACGGGCCGGCCGCGGCCAGTTCGGCGCCGCGCCGGAAGTGGCACAGGAAGGGCACGTCCACCAGCGCCGCCGCCACCTTCTCCGGCGCCAGCCCGGCCACGGCCAGGGCCAGCCCGCCCCCCTGGCTGCCGCCGGCGGCCACCACCCTGTCCGGGTCCACCGCCGGGTGCTCGCGCACTGCGTCCACGGCGCGCACGCAGTCGGCCATCAGCCGCCGGTAGTAGTGGTGGGCGGGGTCGTCCAGGCCGCGGGTCATGAAGCCGCCGACGTACTGCGGGGTGGTGGCCGGGTCCGGATCGGGGGTGTCATGGCCCTGCCCCCGGCTGTCGACGACCAGGGTGGCGTATCCGGCGGCGCTCCACAGCAGGTGCTCGATGTACAGGCCGCGGCCGCCGCTGTAGCCGATGTAGTTGACCACCGCCGGCAGCGGCCCGTCCGCGCCGCGCGGCAGGATCAGCCAGGCCGCCACGGGCTGGCCGTCCCAGCCGGGGAAACGCACGTCGAACACCTCGACGGTGCTCAGCGGCGCGTCCTCGACCCGCCGGTACTCCGCCGGCCCGGTCGCCGCGGCGCGGGCGGCGGTGAGCGTCTTGGACCAGAAGGCGTCGAAGTCCGCGGGCTCGGCCACCTCGGGCCGGTAGGCGCGCAGTTCCTCCAGCGGAAGATCGGTCAGCGGCATGCGGATGTCCGTCCCCTCGTAGCGGCAGGCGATAGAAAGCGCTTTCTCCCCGGAGAACCTACGTTCCGCCGGGACTCCGGTCAACGGTATCCGCCCACCGCGGGCCGGACGGGTCCGGCAGCCCGGTGACCTCCGGCCGCGACACGGCCCCGTACGCCCGGCCCCGGCCTAGCGTGACCGGGATGAGCACCCCTCCCGCCCGTCCGGAAAGCGTTCCTGCACCCGATGCCCCGGTTCCGGCTCCCTACCCGGAACCGGACCCGGCCCCGGAGCCGCCCCGGCGCCCCGGAGCACGCGGCCCGCGCCGGGACCTGTACGCGGCCGGCGCGGCCGCGGCCCTGTTCGCCCTGGCCGCGCTCGTCGGCCACCTCCTGTACGACTCCGAGATCCTGCGGCTGCGGTGGCCCCCGCTGTACGCGCGCTGGCTGCCCCACACCGGTCCGGGCACGCCCGCCGCCCTCTGCCTGGCCGTCCTCACCGTCGCCTACGGCCCGCCGCTGGCCCGCCGGCTGCCCTGGCGGCACCTGCTGCCGGCCGCCTGGGGCGGTGCGATGGCCTGGGCGTGGTCACTGGCGCTGGTCGACGGCTGGGACCGGGGAGCGGCCGGGCGGCTGACGACGAAGTACGAGTACCTCCGGTCCGTCGGCGACGTCCACGACATCGGTGTGACGCTGCGCACCTTCACCGACCGCATCCTGATGGACTCCCCCGACAACTGGCCCGCCCATGTCGCCGGCCATCCTCCGGGCGCGCTGCTGACCTTCGTCGGACTGGACCGGATCGGGCTCGGCGGCGGTGCCTGGGCCGCGCTGTGGTGCGTCACGATCGGCACGTCGGCCGCGGTGGCGGTGCTGGTGGCGCTGCGGGCGCTGTGCGGGGAGGGGACGGCCCGGCGTGCGGCGCCCTTCCTGGTCCTCGCCCCGTCCGCCGTGTGGACGGCCGTCTCGGCGGACGGCTACTTCACCGCCGTCGCCGCCTGGGCCGTCGCCCTGCTGGCCCTGTCGGCCACCGGCGCCTCCCGCGCGCCGCGCGCCGCCGCGCTGGGCTCGGGCGTGCTGTTCGGCTGGCTGGTCTACCTCTCCTACGGGCTGACGCTGATGGCGGCGGTCGCGCTGGCCGTACTGGTCGCGGCCCGCACCGCCCGGCCCGTGCCGTACGTCCTGCTGGGCACGGTTCCCTGCGCGGTGGTCTTCACCGCCGCCGGCTTCTGGTGGTACGAGGGCTACACCACCCTGGTCGAGCGCTACTACCAGGGCGCGGCGGGAGTGCGGCCGTACGCCTACTACGTGTGGGCCAACCTCGCGGCGCAGGTGCCGGTGGTGGGGCTCGCCGTGGTGGCCGGACTGCGGCGGGCCGCCGAGCTGCGGCGCGGCACGCTGGTGGTGCTGCTGGCGGGTGCGGTGTGCGCGGTGCTGGCGGCGGACCTGTCGGGGATGAGCAAGGCCGAGACCGAGCGCATCTGGCTGCCGTTCACGCTGTGGCTGCTGCCGGCCGCGGCCCTGCTGCCCGCCTCCGGCCGCCGCTGGTGGCTGGCGGCCCAGGCGGCCGTGTCACTGGCCGTCAACCACCTGCTGTTCACCGGCTGGTGACACCGCGGAACCTTCGCCCCGGTCCGGTCCGGCTCCCGTCGCACCGCCGTCGCCCCCGGTCGCCCTACGTTCCGCCGCCCGGCCGCGTGCGCTCGCGGCCGGGCGGCGGGGTGTCGGCGGCGGGGGCCCGGGCAGCGGCGCGCAGGCCGAGGAAGACACGGCCGTCGGCGCTCCACTCCTCCTCCACCGTCCAGCCCCCCTCCTCCGCACGGGCCCGCAGGGCGCTTCGGCCCAGCCGGGCCCAGGGGAAGGAGGGCGCGGGCCGCCCGGGGTGCGTCCGCCTCCCGTCGTCCAGTCTCGCCCGGAACCGCTCCTCGACGTCCGCCGGCGCCGCCTCGGCCAGCAGCAGCCCACCGGGGGCCAGCAGTTCGCGCACCCGGGCCAGGAGGGCGGCCGGGTCCCCGCCCACGCCGATGTTGCCGTCGATCAGCAGGGCACTGCCCCAGCCCCCCTCGTCCGGCAGCGGGTCGAACACCGAGCGGCACAGCGCGGTCCCGCCCCGCTCGCGGGTGCGGACGACGGCGGCCGGCGCGGTGTCGACGCCCATGGCCGGCCGGCCCAGCCCGGTCAGGGCGGCGACCAGCCTCCCCGGCCCGCAGCCGATGTCGAGCACGGCGCCGGTGCAGCGCCGCAGCACCGTCCAGTCGGCCTCGTCCGCGCGGGCGCACCAGCGCTCGACGTCCAGCGGCAGCCGGCGGCCGCCGGGGCCGCGCAGGAAGAGGGGGCCGCGTCCGGTGCGCAGTGCGCGGGTGTACGGGTCGGCGCGCCAGGGGTGCCGGACCGGCACGGCTCCGGCGGGCCCGGCGGCCCCGGCCGGTTGCGCGGCCCGCGCGGCCTGCCCGGCTCGCGGACGCGAGACCGGGGAGGCCGGAGGGGTCGGGGAGGCGGTCACCGGGCCACCGCCTGCCGCAGCCGGGCGTGCTCGGCGGCGAAGCGGCCCCTGGTGCGGGCCGCGACCTCTGCGGCGTCCCCGGCGGTGTCCACGTCCCGCAGCACCGGCAGGTCGCGTACGGCCAGCCCGGCCTCCAGCAGCCGCCGCCGCTGGAGCTCACCGGTGCGGTCGGTGGACATCGGCACGCCGCGCACCAGTCCGGGATCGGGGTCGGCCAGGCCCAGCGCCCAGAAGCCGCCGTCGGCGGCCGGGCCGAACCAGGCGGCGCGGCCCTCCCAGGCGTCCGGCGCGAGCGCCGGGGCCAGCAGACCGGCGGTGAGCTGCGGGGTGTCCATACCCACCAGCAGGGCGGGACCGCGGCATGCGCCGAAGGCCGCCGCGATCCGCTCGTCCAGCCCGCCCTCGCACTGGGGCAGCACCTCGTAGCCGTCCGGCAGCCAGGGGCCGGGGCGGCCGTCCAGCACCAGCACCCGGCGGCGGGCGGGCAGGGCCGCCACCACCGCCAGGGTGTCGGCGAGCGCCGCCTCGGCCAGCCGGGCCGCCTCGGCGGGGGTGAAGGGCGGGGTGAGGCGGGTCTTGACCCGGCCCGGCACCGGCTCCTTCGCGATCACCAGCAGCGTCGTACCCGTCTCCGGGGCGCGGTGGGGAGGGCTCACCGGGCCCGCCGGATTCGCCGGGGGCGTGGGCGGCACGGGTGGCGCCGGAGTCACCGCAGCACCTCCCGCATGTCGTGGACGGCCTGCCAGGTGCCGCGCCAGGTGCCGGTGACCTTCGAGCGGCCCGTGCGCGGCCGGTAGGGGACCTCCGTCTCCCGCACCCGCCATCCGGCGTCGGCCGCGTGCACCACCATCTGCAGGGGATAGCCGCTGCGCCGGTCGGTCAGGCCCAGCTCCAGCAGGGCGGGGCGCCGGGCCGCCCGCAGCGGGCCCAGGTCACGGAGCCGAAGTCCCGTGCGCCTGTGCACCATCCGGGCCAGCGCCAGGTTCCCGGCCCGTGCGTGCAGCGGCCAGGCACCGCGTCCGACGGGTCTGCGGCGGGCCAGTACGAGGTCGGCCTCGCCCTTGCGCACGGGCGCGGCGATCCGTTCGGCCGCGCCGGGGTCGAGCGAGGCGTCGCAGTCGCAGAAGGCGACGATCTCGGCCTCGGCGGCGAGGAGTCCGGTGTGGCAGGCGGCGCCGAAGCCGCGGCGCGGCTCGCGCACCACACGCGCCCCGAGCTCGCGGGCGATTTCGGCCGAGCCGTCCGTCGAGCCGTTGTCGACGACGACGGCCCGCCAGCCGTCCGGGATCCGGGACAGCACCCAGGGCAGCGCCCGGGCCTCGTTCAGACAGGGCAGCACGATCTCCCCGCGGAGGGCTGTGGGGTGGGTCATCCGCCTCACCTTACGAGAGCAATACGGTCATTTCGGTCATCGGGCCCGGCGAAACGCGATCGCCGCCCACCGCCGCGCCGCGCGCCCGCGGACGGCCCGGCGTCGTCGGCCCAAGGGGCCGCCGCCTCAGGTGGTCACCGTGCCGACCGCGGCCGCCCCCGGCACCCGCGCCGTCGCCTGCTCCGGCGCTCCTCCCGACGGCCTCCGCAGCGGCTCCTTCGCGAAGCGCGCCATCCCCTCGGCGAAACCCACCTCCGGCTTCCAGCCCAGCTCCCGGCGCAGCCGCTCGGAGGACGCGGTGATGTGCCGTACGTCCCCCAGCCGGTACTCCCCCGTCACCACCGGCTCGGGCCCGCCGAAGGCCGCCGCCAGCGCACGGGCGGCCTCGCCGACGGTGTGCGGCTGACCGCTGCCGGTGTTGTACGCGCGCAGCGACCCCCCGGGCCTCTCGCCGAGCGCCTCCAGGGCCACGACGTTGGCCGCCGCGACATCGCCGACGTGGACGAAGTCCCGGCGCTGGGCACCGTCCTCGTACACCCGGGGAGGCTCGCCGCGCTCGAGCGCGGAGCGGAAGAAGGAGGCGACCCCCGCGTAGGGGGTGTCGCGGGGCATCCCGTCGCCGTAGACGTTGTGGTAGCGCAGACTGACGGCCCGTGCGCCGGTGGCGCGTGCCCACACCGCCGCCAGGTGCTCCTGAGCCAGTTTGGTGGCGGCGTAGACGTTGCGCGGGTCTGCGGGGGCGTCCTCCCCGACCAGGCCGGGCTCCAGGGCGGCGCCGCACTCCGGGCAGGGCGGCTCGAAGCGGCCCGCCTCCAGGTCGCGCGGCGGGCGGGGCCCGGGCCGCACCTCCCCGTGGCGGGGGCAGAGGTACCGCCCCTCGCCGTACACCACCATCGATCCGGCCAGCACCAGGCGCCCCACCCCGGCCCGGGCCATCTCCGCCAGCAGCACGGCGGTGCCCAGGTCGTTGGCGCCCACGTACGCGGGGGCGTCCGCGAAGTCCCTGCCCAGGCCGACCATCGCGGCCTGGTGGCAGACCGCTTCCACCCCGCGCAGGGCACGCGCCACCGCATCGGCGTCGCGGACGTCCGCCCTCACCCCGCTCCCGCCGGCCGTGATGCCGCAGGCGGTGCCGGCGGCGGTGTCGAGCACCACGGGTTCGTGGCCGGCGTCCCGCAGGGCCTCGACGACATGCGAGCCGATGAAGCCGGCTCCTCCGGTGACCAGTACGCGCATGAGGGCACGCTAGGACCGCTTCCGGCGCGGCGCCCGTCACCGGCCGGGCGCGTCAGCGATCCGCGGGAGAGCCGGTGCCCATGCCCACCCGTCCGGAGCAACGGGTGTGTGATCGACCATGCCCGCCGGCCGCTTCTGGCCATCCGGGTGCGGTCCTGCCAGGATCCCTGCCATGGCCAACGATCTCCTGCGTGATGTGTATGTCGTCGATGCGGTACGCACTCCGATCGGCCGGTACGGCGGGGCACTGGCCGGGATACGCCCCGACGACCTGGCCGCCCACGTCATCCGCGCCCTGGTGGACCGCACCCCCGACCTCGACCCCGCCCGGATCGACGACGTCGTCCTCGGCAACGCCAACGGCGCCGGCGAGGAGAACCGCAACGTCGCCCGCATGGCCGCCCTCCTGGCCGGCCTTCCCGTCACCGTCCCCGGTGTGACCGTCAACCGGCTGTGCGCCTCCGGGCTGGAGGCCGTCCTCCACGCGGCCCGCGCCATCGCCTGCGGCGACGCCTCCGTCGCCATCGCCGGCGGCGTGGAGTCCATGTCCCGGGCCCCCTGGGTGCTGCCCAAGCCCGAACGCGGCTTCCCGGCCGGTCACCAGCAGATGTACTCCACCACCCTGGGCTGGCGCATGACCAACCCCGCCATGCCCCCCGAGTGGACCGTCTCCCTGGGCGAGGGCGCCGAGCAGGTCGCCGACAAGCACGCCGTCACCCGCGAGGCCCAGGACGCCTACGCGCTGGCCAGCCACCGCAAGGCCGCCGCCGCCTGGGCCGAGGGCGCCCACGACGCCCAGACCGTACCCGTCCCCGGCACCGACCTGGCCCGTGACGAGTCCATCCGCGAGACCACCTCGACGGAAGCGCTGGCCAAGCTCAAGCCCGCCTTCCGCGCCGACGGCGGCACCGTCACCGCCGGCAACTCCTCTCCCCTCAACGACGGCGCCGCCGCACTCCTGCTCACCGACGAGGCCGGTCTGAAGGCCACCGGCCGCGCTCCTCTGGCCCGCATCGGCGCCTCCGCCACCACCGCCGTAGAACCCAACCTCTTCGGTCTCGGCCCCGTCCAGGCCGTGACCCGCGCGCTGGACAGGGCCGGCCGCGCCTTCTCCGACCTGGACGTCGTCGAACTCAACGAGGCCTTCGCCGCCCAGGTCCTGGGCTGCCTGGCCGAATGGCCCGACCTCGACCCGTCCGTCGTCAACCCCCACGGCGGCGCCATCGCCCTCGGCCACCCGCTGGGCGCCTCCGGCGCCCGTCTGGCCGGTGCCGTCGCCCACCACCTGGCCGCCACCGGCGCCCGCACCGGCCTCGCCGCCCTGTGCATCGGCGTCGGCCAGGGGCAGGCGCTCGTACTGGAGCGCTGAGCGGGCCCGTACGGCCGTACGGCCACCCGCACGGCCGCGTGCGGTCACCGGGGCCCGCCGCATGACGGCGGGCCCCGGTGGTACACGTGGCCGCCATGGAGTGGGAATGGTTCGCGGCACCCGACTACTGGCTGAGCCGCCTGGTCCTCCAGCGGGGCCTGGCCGCCGTCTACCTCGCCGCCTTCGTCTCGGCGGCGCTGCAGTTCCGGGCGCTGCTCGGCGAGCGCGGTCTGACGCCGGTGCCGGACTTCCTGCGCCGGGTGTCCTTCCGCGACTCCCCCAGCCTGTTCCACCTGCGCTACTCCGACCGGCTCTTCGCCTCCGCGGCCTGGCTGGGCGCGGCGCTGTCGGCGGCGGTGCTGCTGGGCGCGGCCGACCGGGTGCCGCTGGCGGTGTCCATGGCGATGTGGGCGCTGCTGTGGGTGCTGTACCTGTCGATCGTGAACGTCGGCCAGACCTGGTACGCGTTCGGCTGGGAGTCGCTGCTGCTGGAGGCCGGCTTCCTGGCCGTCTTCCTCGGCAACGCCGACGTCGCCCCGCCGCTGCTCACCCTCGTCCTGCTGCGCTGGCTGCTGTTCCGGGTGGAGTTCGGCGCGGGGCTGATCAAGTGGCGCGGCGATGCGTGCTGGCGCAGGCTGACCTGCCTGGACTACCACCACGAGACCCAGCCGATGCCGGGCCCGCTGAGCTGGTTCTTCCACCGGCTGCCGCGCCCGCTGCACCGGGTGGAGGCGGCCGCCAACCACGTCACCCAGCTCCTCGTCCCCTTCCTGCTGTTCCTCCCCCAGCCGGTGGCGAGCGCCGCGGGACTGGCCGTGGTCGTCACCCAGCTGTGGCTGGTGGCGTCCGGCAACTTCGCCTGGCTCAACTGGCTGACGGTCCTGCTGGCCTTCTCCGCCGTCGACGGCTCCGCGGTCGCCGGCGCCCCCGACCACGGCCCCACGCCCCTGTGGTTCGGTGCCGCCGTCATCGCCGTGACCGCGCTGGTGGCGGTGCTCAGCCACCGGCCCGCGCGCAATCTGCTCTCGCGCCGCCAGCGGATGAACGCCTCCTTCGACCGGCTTCATCTGGTCAACACCTACGGCGCCTTCGGCAGCGTGACGCGCGTGCGGCACGAGGTGGTGATCGAGGGCACCGACGAGGAGCGGATCACCGATGCCACGCGCTGGCGGGAGTACGGCTTCAGGGGCAAGCCGGGGGACGTGCGCCGGCTGCCGCGCCAGTACGCGCCGTACCACCTGAGGCTGGACTGGCTGATGTGGTTCGCCGCGCTCTCGCCCTCCTACGCGGCCCCCTGGTTCACCCGGCTGCTGCACAGGCTGCTGGAGAACGACCCCGACACCCTGCGGCTGCTGCGCTCCAACCCCTTCCCCGGCGCCCCTCCCGTCCACGTGCGGGCCCTGCTGTACCGCTACCGCTTCACCACCTGGCGGGAGCTGCGCTCCACCGGGGCGTGGTGGGACCGCGAGCTGATCGGCCCCTACGGGCCGCCGGTCTCCCGGCGGCCCGCGGACACGGACGCGGAGGCACCGTGAGGGCAGCCGTCAGCCGCGCAGCCGGGCCGTCTCGGGCGAGGCGGTGTCCAGCGGCACCGACCAGGCGTCCAGCACGCCGAGCTGGACGGCCTGCCGCCGCAGTACGGCGTCCAGCGCCCAGTCGGCGGCCACCCGGATCCGGTTGCCCGGCATCGCGGCGAGATGGTAGCCGCGGGTGACGAGGTTGGCGACCGGGCCGGACAGCGGGATGCCGAAGGGGTTGGCCGCGGCCTGAACCCCGCCCAGGTCCACGACGAAGCCCAGGTCGCTGTGCTTGTACGGGCGGCGGGCGCCGACCCCGTAGGAGGCCATGACGTTGTTCGCCGCCGTCTTGCCCTGCCGGTGGGCGTGCTGGGCGGTCATCGCCGTGTACTGGCCGGGGTTGGTCAGGTCCGGCACCGCCGCGGCGTCGCCGCAGGCGAACACCTCGGGGTGGCCGGGGACGTTCAGGTACTCGTCGACGATCAGCCGCCCCTTCTCGGTCGGCAGACCGAGCTGCTCCACCAGCGGGTCGGGGCGCACTCCGACGCACCAGATCAGCGACCGGGTGGGGACGAACTCCCCGGTGTCCAGGAGGACACCGTCCTTGGTGGCCTCCTTCACCGAGGTCCCGGTGCGCACCTCCACCCCGCGTTTGCGCAACACCCGGTCGGCGGTCCGCGCCAGCTTCTCGTCCAGCCCCGGCAGCACCCGGTCCGCGATGTCCAGCAGCATCCAGCGGGGCCGGGCATCGGCCCGCATCCCCGTGGCGCTGCGGGCGTGCTGGCGGGCCAGGGAGTCGGTGAACATCTTGCCGTGGGCGGCCACCTCGGTACCGGTGTAGCCCGCGCCGACGACCACGAAGGTGGTGCGCGCCCGGCACTCCTCCCGGTCCTCGGCGTTGGCGGCGAGGGCGACCTGCCGGCTGATGTGGTCGCGCAGGTACAGCGCCTCCGGCATGCCCCGGAACCCGACCGCGTGCTCGGCCACTCCGGGGATGGGCAGCAGCTTGTTCACGCTTCCGACGGTGAGGACGAGCCGGTCGTAGCCCAGACTCTTCTCGGCCCCCTCGGGGTCGGTGTAGGTGATCGAACGCCCGTCGAGGTCCACGCCGTGCACCTCTCCCAGCACCAGCCGCACCTTCGGCAGCGTCCCGGCCAGTGACACCGAGACCCGGCGGGCCTCCAGGAGCCCGGCCGACACCTCGGGCAGCAGCGGCAGGTACAGGAAGTAGTCGTTCGGGTTCACCAGCACGATCTCGGCCGCCCCGCGGAGCTTCCGCGACAGCGTCCTGGCGGTCTGGTAACCGGCGAACCCGGCTCCGACGATCACAATCCGGGAACGGCTCACGTGCGACTCCAGCCCTCGGGACCAACGACCAGGGCAACCGCGTTTCCCGCCTGCGTCCCGGCAAACCCGTCCCGGCCCCGGCCCCGGCCCCGGCCTTCCGCCACCGCCCGCCCCTTCCCCGCCACCGACGGGGCCGCCCCCTCGTACGCACCCTTCCTCCCGGCCGACGGGGCACACCGCCGCACACGGTGGGTGACGAAGCCGACTTCCCGGGGCCGGGCCGGGAACGAAGACGATCTTCCGGCCCCGGCCCCCGAGGGGTGAGCGAGCACTCCCCGGAATGCGGTATGGTTTCTGTGCGCGAACGGCGAGGGACAAGATCCCGGACCGGGAGGGCATCGGGACGTGGCGCAGCTTGGTAGCGCACTTGACTGGGGGTCAAGGGGTCGCAGGTTCAAATCCTGTCGTCCCGACAGAGGAACACGGGCTTAGTGCCCAGGTCAGGGCCTTGTTTCACTTCGGTGAGGCAGGGCCCTTTGATCGTTCTCGGGGCCTGTTGTCTCACGATTTCTCACTATGCAGTTTTGGATCTTGCTCAGCCGAGCAGTTCGCTCAGCTTCTCCGACCCGACTCTGAGGCTCTGCGGGTCGGGGTGCACGTAGACCCGTTTGGTGAACGACAGGTCACTGTGCCCCGCCCACGCGGAAACCACGGTGTCGGGTACGCCGTTGTTCGCCATCCAGGACAGGCAGGCGTGCCGCGCGTCGTACAGCCGCACCCGCCGGACCCCGGCGGCCTCCATGAGCTTGTACGCCTCGCGCCGTAGCTTGTCCGTCTTGAACGGCCGCCCCAGCTCGTCCACCAGGACGTAGCCACTGTTCTCGTAGCCGTCGCCGGCCGCCGCCTTCTCTCTCTCCTGCAACGCCCGGAAGACCACCAGCGCGGCCCGGACCGGAGCGGGCAGCGGCAGAACACGCCTGCCCGCCTCGGTCTTGGTCGACTTCTCCACCACCTTGTTCCGCTGCCCTGCGGGCAGGGCCCGGTCGTAGACGATGGTTCGGGTGTTTCCGATGGCGATGGTGCCCGCGCCGTTCAGGTCGACGTCCTCAGCCCACCGAGCGCCGCAGACCTCGGCCGGCCGTTCGGCGATCAGGGCGAGCAGCATCGGAGCGAACAGCCGGTGTCCGTGGATGCCTTCGAGGAACTGCCGCACCTCATCCTGATTCCACGGCTTGCCCTTGCGGCTGTTGCCCTCGGCCTTCTGCTTCGCCTCCCGGGAGACGGTGACGTGCTCGGCGACGTTCCGGGTCACGATGCCGCGGCGGACGGCCAGGTTCAGGGCGGACCGCAGGCGACCGAGGGTCAGCCGCACCGACCGGACGCTGAGCCCGGTGCCCGGCTTGCCGCCGCGGCGCCGGCCCTCGGTCACCATCCAGTCGATGAACTCCTCAACGTCCTCTTCAGTGAGCTGCTGGACGCGCTGGTGCCCGAGGCGGGCACGGGCGGGACGGATGGCGTTCTCGTAGTTGGAGGCGGTCGCCTCCTCTACGTCGCGCGTCGCTGTCTTCAGCCACATGTCGAGCAGTTCGTTGACCGTCATCTTGCTGGGCACGATCAGGGTTCCCGCGCTGCGCTGGTGCAAGATGCGGGCCCGCTCGGCAACGGCCTCGGCCTTGGTGCCCTTGGTGACGGTGAGCTGCTTCCGCTTGCCCTCGGGGGTCTGGCCCGCGTCGACCACGAACCGGTACCGCACAGTCCCGTCCCGCAGCGTGATCTTCTTGATGGGGTCACCCATCTCCGCTCCTGTCGTGCTCGCGGTGCGGGTCTTCAAGCGCCGCCTGGCGGCCCGCCGGAGTCATCAGGTTGTAACGACGACGCCGGCCGCGGGGGCGGGACCAGCGAGTGAAGTCCAAAAGCGCTGTTCCGTCGTCACCTTCCGGGACTCGCAGTGGGCGTTTTCCGTCTGCCCAGTCCCATGCCGTCTCGGCGTCCACGCTTCCGCCGCCGGTCAGGTGAGCGCTGCCGTCTGTCGTGTCCGGCAGCAGCAGCGCGGAGGGGTTCACGCCGAGGGCGACGGACAGAACGACCAAGTCGTCGGCGTCCACACGGCGGATGTTCGGGGGCTTCTCCTGGTAGTCCGGCTCGTCAACCAGTCGCCCATTCTCGATCTTGTTCAGGGCGTCCGCGCTGATCTTGCGACCGCTCTCCTCCACCCTCTTGGCGAGAGCTCGGAGACTCAGCCCCTGCGCTTCTCTGAGCCGCTTGATGTTCGCGGCCACCATCTTCCCTGTCGGTCCCAACTCAATCCGTCCTGTCGCCATGATCCTGACGCTATCAGTCTGCATAACGCAGACGATTGCCTGGATCTTGCCGTATCGGGCTGTTCGCCTTACGCTCTGCATCATCACCGACTTTCGCTCGGTGACGCAAGTACTTGTCTCTAAAAAGTAGACAGGAAGTGTGATGACGCAGATGAATCTCACTGAGGGGCAGCTCGCCGAGCGGCTGGGCGTCAGCGTCCGGACGCTCCAGCGGTGGCGGTGGCAGAAGACCGGGCCGCGCTACTACAAGCTCAGCCCCGGGCGGGGCGGACGAGTCCGGTACCGGCTGGCCGATGTCGAGCGGTACGAGGCCGAGCGCCTCGCCGCCCAGGAGCGAGGCGCCGCCGCATGACGACGAAGCGCCAGACCAAGCAGCCGACCCTGGCGGAGGTCAGGAAGTGGCCGGCCACTGTCAGCGTCGCCCAGGCCGCGACCGCGCTCGGCATCTCCAAGTCCCACCTGCACGCGCTCATCAGCCGCGGCGAGGCGCCCGTGCGCACCCTCCCCCTCGGGCGTTGTCAGCGGGTTGTAACCGCAGACCTCGTCACCGTCCTGTCCGGAGGAAGTGAGGCGGCATGAGCCAGAACAGCAAGAAGCCCCGGGGTGGGCGCCCCGGGGCCTTGAAAGCAAACCTGCTGGGTGGCGGGTCTGACACGTGCACTGTAGCGCGCTCCGAGGTCAACCGCGAGAAAGCCCGGTGGCACATCACCCTCGGCAGCATCCGCGCCCACCTGGACGAGCAGCCCAGCCGCCAGTCGCGCCGGGCCGCCGCCCGCCGCTGGTGCGCCGCCATCACCGCCATGGGTGAGGAGTGGACGCCATGAGCACGCTCGACTCCGCCCTCTGGCTTGTCCGTCACGGCTTCTCAGTCTTCCCCGCCGACCATCCCGGCGCCGGCCAGTGCACCGGCATCGGCCGCGGCCACGACCCCGAGACGTGCACCGACCGGGGCAAGCACCCGTGTGTGCCGTTCACCCGTGTCCACACGCTCGACGAGCGGCAGGTGCACCGCTGGTTCGACGGCCAGCTGCGCAACGTCGCCGTCGCGGTCGGGGCCTGCGCCGGCCCCGGCGGCGCGCGGCTCCTGGTCGTCGACTCCGACCGGCCCGGCGCCATTGAGGACGCCGCCAGTGCGTTCGGCCACCGGCACACCCCGACCATGCGCGTGCACACCGCCAAGGGCGCCCACGACTACTACTGGGCCCCGGCGGGTGCGCAGCTCGGCAACGGACTGGGGCAGCTGCGCGGCAAGTTCGACGGCGACGTGCGCGGCAGCCGCGGCTACGTCATCGGCCCCGGCTCGGTACACGCCACCGGCACCGTGTACGAGCTGGCCGATCCCGAGCAGCCGCCCGCCTCCGCACCGGCGTGGCTGGTGACCGCGCTGCAGCCGTCGGCGCAGCAGCCGCCCCGAGGCGCGGCCAGCGCTCCTGCCCGGGGCAGCGGTCCGCTGCTCGCCCTGGTGCGCGTCGTGCTGGAGAGCCCGCAGGGCGCCCGGAACAACCGCCTGTACTGGGCAGCCTGCCGGGCGTTCGAGCACTGCCGCAGCGGCCAGCTGGAGCCGCGCGCCGTGGCGTCCGCGCTCGCCGACGCCGCCACCCATGCCGGGCTTCCCGAGGCCGAGGCCCGCAAGACCATCACTTCCGCATACCGAAGGGGCGCCCGGTGACCGATGACCGCGGCGAGTCCGTCGACGAGACGGCCCGCAAGATCCTGGACGAGAACGGGCTCACCGGCTTTCCGCCGGCGCTGCTGGCGCTCGTCCGCTCCACCGACGGACCGGCCTACCGGGTTCCGGCCGGGTACCGGGTCGACTACTCGGGAGTGTGGGCCGTCCGGGAGACCAAAGACGGCGAGATCCTGACCCGGGTGGCGTGGGCGCCGCTGCTGGTCGCCACGGTCTACGTCGACCCGGCCGGAGACCAGAACATCGAGCTGGCCTGGATGGACCGGGGGCGGCCGGTCACCCGCACCGTGCCCCGGTCGGTGGCCCGGCGCGGCCGGCTGCTGGTCGCCACCCTCGGCGACGCCGGGCTGCCGGTCATCGAGGCCGACGCCAAGCAGGCCGAACGGTGGCTGGCCGCCGTGGAGTCGGCTAACTATGAGGCGATTCCCCGTGTCGACCTGGCCCGGCAGCTGGGCTGGCAGAAGAACGGCGCGTTCGTCACCTCCCAGGACACCCCGAACCGGGTGGAGGTGAAGTACGAGGAACAGAAGTCCGCGCTGGCCGCTCACGTGCCCTGCGGGACGCTGGAGGGCTGGCAGCGGGCCATCAAGCCGATGGACGCCTACCCGGTGGCGCAGATGGCGCTGTACGCCTGTCTGGCCGCGCCGCTGCTGGAGCCGGTCGGGGTGAACTCCTTCACCGTCGACATCAGCGGCCGGTCGACCCGGGGCAAGACCACGGCCGCCATGGGCGGCATGAGCGTGTGGGCCGATCCCAGCGAGAAGGCCGACGGCATGTACTCGTGGCGGACCACGATGCTCGCGGCCGAGAAGCGGCTCAACCTCGTCAACGGCCTGCCGGTGGTGTTCGACGAGACCAAGCTGGTGCGCGACCCGGAGATGGTGCACGCGCTGCTGTACCAGATCCCGAAGAACCACGGGCAGGCCCGCGGCGGCGGCTGGCCGTCCGGCCTGCCCTGGCGGACAGTGGTGCTCTCCACCGGCGAGCAGTCGGTGCTGACGTTCACCACCGACCAGGGCGCCGCCGCCCGCGTGCTGCAGCTCAAGGCCGCGCCGTTCGGCACCGGCGGGGCCGAGTCGGCCGCGGCCGCCATCGAGGTGCGCGACGGGTGCAGCGAGAACTACGGCGTGGCCGGCCCCCAGTTCATCGAGAAGCTGCTCGCCCTGCTCGCCGACGGCGGGAAGGCCCGGCTCCTGGCCCGGCACCGGGAGCTGACCGAGGCTCACCGGTACGAAAGCGACATGAGCGCCCGCCGGGCGCCGATGGTGGCCTGCCTGGCGCTGGCCGCCGAACTCGCCCACTCCTGGGGCATCGTGCCCTTCCCGCCGCCGCAGCACGACGTGTGGGCGCAGCTGTTCGCGGCCAGTGACCAGACCGACAACCGCGGCGAGATGGCGCTGGACGTCGTGCGCGAGTACGTCGCCTCCCACCGGCGGGAGGTGTGGAGTCCGCACACGGCCGACGAGCAGCCGTTCAGCGGCTGGATCGGCCGGGAACTCCAGGTCGACGGGAAGACCACCATGGCGCTGCTGCCCGAGCGGCTGAAGGAGGCGCTGCGCCGGGCCGGATACGAGCTGGAGTCCGTCATCCCCAGCTGGCGGGAGAGCGGCGCCCTGGTGGAGAGCCCGTCCTACCGGCCGCCCTACCTGCTGGCGAAGAAGCTCAACGGTCCCAAGGTCCGCATGTACGTCTTCGCTCCGTCCGTCTTCGCCGCCGACGACGAGGACGGAGAGTGACGTGACGCCCCAGCCGCAGGGGAAAACACTCCCTCTCTCCGGCCCAAGTGCGTACCCCCGGCCTGCTGGGGCGTATGTGCAGGTCGGAGGCGGTATCGCGGGGGTACGCAGCCGTGCGTACCCCCGCCGGGGCGGGACCGGGGGTACGCAGCCGTGCGTACCCCCTGGCGATCATGCGTCACCGCAGATCAGACGGCTTTCCCCTTTCCTGCCCGGTGGGGGTACGCACCCCCGGCGGACAGAGAGCCTGAACTTTCGGCGCACGCGCCAGAAGGGACACACTCCGTGATCAAAGATCCGGCGGACCTCCGCCACGAGGACGGCATCGTCTGGACCGAGGACACCGAGCACCTGGACTACGTGCGCGAGTACGTCGACCAGGCCGCCACCAGCCGCCGCCGACCCGTCCCCTGGCGCGGGGCCGGCCGCCGCGTCGGATACTCCGTCCTCGCCCCCGACGCCCCCAACAACGGCCAGCCCGGCATGTTCACCCGCCGCGTGTTCTGGGTGAACGACCACGACCGCAGCGAGCAGCCCGACGGCGTGTACGCCACCGGCACCCCGAGCGAAGGCGTCGACCCGCGCACCGTCGCCCCCGGCGCCTGGGGGCGGATGACCGACCGGGCCTGGGGCGCCCCTCGTACCCCGGCCGCGGTGGCCGAGCGGATAGAAGCGGCCCGGGCGAAGCAGGAGCGCCGCCGCCGGCAGCGCGCCGAGCTCGCCGAAGCACGCGAGTACGGACTGACCGCCCGGCACGCCGCCAAGCTGCGCCGCTGGCAGCGCCAGGACGACGGCGGCGACGCGGCGTGAAGCCCCCCTCGGCCTACACGCACGGCCCGGGCGTGCACGTGCCCGCCCGGGTCTGCGCCCTGCTCGACCTCCTCGCCCGGCTCGACCGGGTGCGCGTCCAAGTCCGAGGCCGTGACCCCGAACTCGACGCCGTGCTGTGCGCCATCCGCGACGCTGGCCGCCACTGGCGCGCTACCGCCACCGGAAGCCCCGTGGCCGAGCAGCCGGAAGCCGGGCCACGCTCACCGTGGCTGAGCACCACCGAGGCCGCCGGACTCCTCGGCATCACCGACCGGGCCGTCCGTCTCGCCATCGCCAGCGGGCGCCTGGACGCCGAGAACATCGGCGGCCGGTGGCGCGTCAGCCGCGAAGCGGTCGCCCACTACCAGGCGGCCCGCCAGCAGCGCGCCGCATAGGAGCCACCCGTGACCGACCAGCAGCAGACCCCCGAGACCCCCGGGCGGCGCATGAGCCGCCTCATCCGCGCCACCTCCCCCGTCCGCGCCCGCCGCGCCCTGGCCGACGCCATCCGCGGCAGCTGGAACAGGAAGGGGCAGCAGCAGTGACCGCCCAGCTCCCCTGCCCCCCGCTGTTCGACGGGCACACCGCCGGCGCCTACACCCTCCCCGACGAGCTGACCAAGCTGCGCGACACCTACACCGCGGTGCAGGCCCAGCCCTACCCCGAGCCACCCGAGAACCCGTGGGAGGTCATCCAACGCGTCGCCGTGGAAACCGTCGACGCCGTACACCACGGCAAGCCGCTGCCCGACCCGGCGCAGATCGAAGCCGCCCGGGCCGCCGAGCGCGTCCACCAGGACGTCCTGGACATGCTGCAGCAGTGCCTGGACATCGCCGCCCGGCGCGTCTCCAGCGCCCTGCACACCATGGCCGAGGACATCATCACCGAGCATCTGCGGCCCGCCCACGACCAGACCGTGGAAGCGTTCCGCGACGCCCTGGCCGTGCTGCGGGCACACGGGGAGATCCGCCCCCGTCACCTGCTCACCGCGCCGCCGAAGGTCCGCAAGGCCGCCGAGCAGCTCGACGTCCTCGCCGAGCGGTACGACCGCATCCACGCCGCCCGCTCCGCCCTGTGGAGCAAGGGCGTGCGCTGCACCGAGGACCCGCAGAACAAGTACGGGGCCGTGCGCAACTACCACGCGCTGCACCCGGTGCGGCTGGCCATGGCCCGCGCCCCCTGGCACGGCCTGAGCACCCGTGACTTCCTCATCTGGATGCACGACCACGGCGGGCAGCTGTGGCTGCCCACTCCCGACGAACAGGCCCAGGCCGTCGCCGACGAAACCCACATCGGGCAGAGCTTCCCCCGCCGCATCACGGCGTAGGGCAACAGGTCCGGCGTCAAAGCCACCCGCGTGTGGAGTACGCAGGCCGGCCACACAGCGGGAGCCATGGCCGGAGAGCGAGGCTTCTCCTTCGTTCACTCGCACCGACCCGGCCAGCGCCGACCGGCCCGCACCCCCTGGGCATGAGGGTGCGGGCCGGAGCCACACCCCGCACAGACAGGAGACAGCACATGCCGAGCAGGGCACACAAGGCGTGCAGCACCCCCGGCTGCCCCGAGCTGGTACCGCCGGGCAAGGCCGGCCGCTGCCCCGACTGCAGGCGCAAGGCCGAGCGAACTCGGGGCAGCGCGCACCGCCGCGGCTACGGCACGCAGCACCGCGACCGCTTCCGCCGCGGAGTCCTCGACCGCGACCCGGTGTGCGTCGAATGCAGGGCCGCCCCTGCCACCGTGGCAGACCACTGGCCCCGGTCGCGCCGCGAGTTGGTCGAACTCGGACTCGATCCGAACGACCCGAAGCACGGCCGCGGCCTGTGCCACCCGTGCCACGGCAAGGCCACAGCCGCCAACCCGCAGCAGCGCGGCGGCTGGTACGCCGAGCAGTGACCGGGGTGGGGCACGACTCCCAAGAGGGCACCGAGGCGGACCGGGGAGGAGAGGAATTGAGCGCGCCGCAGGTGAAGCCGTTTGCGCGGGAGGCCACCAGGGGTGGGCATGAACCATGATCCACCCCGAGCCAGACCGCCGGAGAGGGCTCGGAAGATCCGCTCAAGCGGATGGACTCAACCAAACGATCAAGGAGCGAGGTGATCTAGATGCCCGGTCCGAGGCCGAATCCGGCGAAGCCGTACAGCCGCCACCGGCCGAAGGAGACCCGCGGCGGCCTGGTGCTGCTGCCGCCGACGTGTGACCTGCCGGTGCCGCCGTTGCCGCCTGGGCGGGAGTGGTCCGAGGCCGAGCGGCAGACCTGGGAGGAGCTGTGGACGGGCCCACAGGCCAACCAGTGGGATGACTCGTTCATCCCGGTGGTGGCGATGTTCGTCTGCCACTGCTCGGCCATCCTGGCGGGCCGGGCGTCGGCGTGGATGGCGCAGGAGGCCCGGCATCTGTCGGATCGCCTGGGTCTGACGCCGCAGGGCATGGCGGCGCTGGGCTGGGCGCTGCCGGATTCGGCTGCCCCGCCGGCGCCTGTGGTGCCGCTGAGGGGTGCGTGATGGTGTCGCAGCGGCGGGCGGCGCGGGCCGGGCTGCACCGGGCCGCCGGGGCCGATGACACTCCGCCCGCGTGGCTGTGGCAGTTCCGCTTCGCCGACTGGGGCCTGCCTGGTGTGCCCTCGGCCGAGGAGCCGGCCGCGGTCGCGGCGATCGTGGCAGCCCGCCGGAAGTGGCAGCGGGCACGGCATGAGTGGCTGACGTCCCGGGGCCTGGTGATGTGGTCCATGCCGGGCTTGTCGTGGGCGGAGTTCCGCCGGATCGAGCGGGAGGAGCCGCACCGGGTGCTGCGCCCACCGGCTTAGACGTCTTCACCGGCCACGGCCGCGTACAGCCCGTGGCGCGGCTTGCGCACCTGGCCCTGCTCGACCAGGACGCGCAGCGCGGCGTACACCTGCGACTGTGAGCGGCCCGTGGCGCGCACCAGTTCGGCGGCCGCTGCTTCCCCCTCAGCGAGCGCGGCGAGCACCAGCGTGGCGGCCGTCGGGTCGCTGCTGCGGGGTGCTTCCGCTGCCGGCCTGCTCTCGGGCCGCGAGACCGACTGTGGGCGCTTCTGCGGTTCGGCTGTGGTCACGCGTCCGTCGGGCAGCCATACGGCGTGCCCTTGCCCCACGAGCCGTTCGATGGGCCGATAGACGGCCCGCCAGTGAACGCCGAGCATCTGCGCCAGCTCGCGCGGGGCCGCCGGGCCGTCGGCGAGTGCGGCCAGCAGCCGCCCCCGTACCGTGTCGGGCTTCACCCGCCAGGTGGGCCGCGGCGCGGGGATGATGGGCTGCCGGGGCAGCGGGACCACGGGCAGCGGCCCGTAGCCGAGGCGGGCGGCCTCCTCCGCCACGGTCAGGACGGGGTCGGCGTCGCCGAAGTCGAACCACTCGCCGTGCGTGCGGCAGGCCGCGAACCGGTCGTGCAGCAGGGATTCCAGGCGCTGCCCGCCGAGGACCTGCCACAGCAGCACCAGCGGCACGGGCGACCCGGTTTGCAGGTCGGCGAGGCGCTCCTCGGGATCGTCGGATACGCCGATCTTCACGGGGCGGACGACGGGCGAGCCGATCAGGTACACCCATCGCCGGGACACCCGCCCCCGGCTCGGCGGCAAGGGATCGTCGTTGGTCTGCGCAGTCGTCACGGGAGGCTCCTCGCCGGTCTCCGAGGCGGCCCGGGCGGGCCGCGCCAGGTGTGCTGCCGGCAACGTAGCCGCAGCGGCTGACACTGACCCCGGACACACGAAAACCCCCCTCCCAGGCGGCCCCGGGAGGGGGGTTTCCCTGTCGTCCCTGCCTCCCTGGCAGGGGGTCTGTGCAGGTCAGGGCAGGGAAGAGGGGCGAGGGAGCCGGTCAGGGAGAACTCCCTTGCCCTGGCGGTCCTCCCTCACTCTTCGGTGTCGTTCTCGGCCCGCCGGCCGAGGGCGGTTTCGACCTTGGAGCGGTCCACGACCATCACCCCGTCGCTCTTGTGGGGGGCGGCGTCGACGGCCTCCAGCACCTCCCGCAGCTCGCGGAACTTCCACCCGCGGTACTCGGCCGGGTTCCGCTCGGCGAGCCGCTGCAGGACCTCCTGGGTGCGCAGCCGCGGGGCGCCGCCGAGGACGGCCGCGATGTCCGCCAGCGGGTCGACGGACGGCCCGCCGGCCACGTGGCTGGCGGTGGTCACCCCGGCCCGCTTCGCCTTGGCCCGCTCGGCGATCGCGGCGGCCTGGTCGCCGTCGATGTAGTGGGTGCGCACCGTGATGGACGTCTGCCCCTTGGGCAGCGGGATGCCGTCGCCGGCCACCACCACCGTGCCCTTGTCCTGCCCGCGGCGCAGCTTGTGCGGGGCGGCGCCGCCGTCGACGGCCGTCTCACCGAGCGCCATCTTCGCCTGCGTCTCGGTGCCCAGCACCAGCGAGGCGCGGATGTGGGCGCCCTCACGGACCAGCTTGGGCAGGTTCTCGTCGGTGGGGTCCTGGGTGCCCTGCCACAGCGTGACGTTCACGGCGCGGCCCTGGTTGTGCAGCTTGCGGGCGGCCATGAAGTACCGGGAGGTGGCCTTCTTCCCGCCGTAGGGGCGGCCGTCCTCGCCCTTGATGGGGCACATGAACGCCACCTGCGCCTCGTCCACGATGAGCACCAGGGGGCGGAACCGCGGGTCGGTGCGGGCCATCTCCCGGGTGACCCCGTTCGCCGAGCCGGACTCCTTCAGCGCCGCGTTGCGGTCCTCCATGTCGCCCACCGCCTCTTCCAGCATGTGCGTGGCCTCCATGACGTGCTCGTCGGTCGGGCCCTGGATGAGCACCGTGGCCAGGCCCTCGAACATCGCCCAGTCACCCACACCCTTCAGGTCGGCGATGCGGAACTCCACCGACCCGTCCAGCGCCAGCCACAGCGCCAGGGCGCGCAGGGCGGCGGTCTTGCCCTGGTTGGACAGGCCGGTGATGAGCAGGTGCCGCTGCAGCAGGGAGACGGCGGCGGCGTCCCCGCGCAGGTCCTGGCCCCACGGGGCGCTGCCGGTGTAGTAGTCGGCGCTCATGTCGGCGTCGACCACCAGCGGGGACGGGCCGATCGGCTCGTCCAGGGCGCCGGAGTCGGCGATCCACAGCCGCACCGTGCGGGCCGCGGGCGGGATGGTGATGAACACCTCGTGCTCGTGGCGGCCGAGGTTCTCCGCCAGCTTCCGCCGCCGGCCTTGCACCTCGTCGGTAGACACCCCCGAGGGCAGGGTGACGTCGACCTCGACGCCGCATCCGGCGATGGTGATGGGCGAGAGCATCGACGCGCCCGCGTCCCCCATCTCGGCGATGGCCTTGCGCAGCGGGGCGATGCCCAGGTCGCGCAGGGCCTTGACCACGATGGACGGGGTGATGGGCTCGCCCTCACTGCTGCGCTGCGCGTGCGGCATCGCCCACGCGGGGGCGGTCTGCCGGCGCCTGCCCAGGTCCCACAGGCCCAGCAGGCACAGCCACGGGCCGAGCATGACCAGCGGGCCCCACACCACCGAGCCGATGATGACCGCCCAGTGCACGGCCTCGATCACGGCCAGGGTGGGGGCGAGAATCCAGGTGGGGTCTTCGGTGGCCACGGCCAGGGCGCCGCCCAGGGCGAGCAGTCCGCCCGCGCCGGCGGCGGTGCCGACCGCGGCGGACTTGGCCAGCTGCTGCGGGGCCCGGATCAGCTCCATGCGCCGCTGGTGGCGCTGCTGCCGGTAGCGGGTGCCGCGCTCCTCCCACTCCTTGGCCTCCTCCCACTTCCCGGCGGCCTCGGCCGCCCGGATCATCCGCTCGTAGCGGGCGGCGGTGCGGCCGTCCCAGGCGCGGCGGGCCACGATCCGGGTGCCGCCGAGCACGTACAGGCTGTGCCGGACCGCCAGCCGGGCCGCGGTGCGGGTCCGCTCATGGGTGGCCGCGGTGCGCACCGCCCGGCCCGAGCGCACCCACACCGGGGCCCGCACCACCGTCGCTGGCCCCGGTGCGTCGGCGGGCCGGGGCTGCTCGGCGGCCTGGGCGGCCAGCTCGGCGTCGGTGTCGAACTTCAGCAGGGACACCTTCGGCCGGGCGTGCCCATTGACGCGGGCCGTGGTCTGTTCGGTCATGCTGGATACCTCCGTCTCTCGAAAGTGGGGAACGGGGCCCGGGGCGGGCGGCAAGCTGGCAGGCCGTGCGCCCGCCCCGGGGGTCTCTACCGGCGCAGCGCCCTCTCGCAGCGCCTCAGCCGGTCCTCGGCCGCCTTCCGCGCGGTCCTGGCGGCCGTGCGCTCCTCACGGGCCGCGGCCTTCTCGGCCGCGCGGGCGGTGGCCAGGTCGTTCTTCGCCTCCTCGAGCTGCCGCTGCAGCGCGGCCTGCTCACGGGCGGCCCGGTCGGCGGCCGCGGCGTCGATGGCGTCCAGCTGCCGCTGGATGCGCGGGTCGACGGCGTCGGCGAACGCCTGCCGCGTGCCGCGGGCCACCAGGGCGGCCCGCCGCCGGCGCTCGGCCGGGGTGTAGATGCGGGTCGGGGTGCTCACCGCTCCTCCTTCGCCGCGGTCTCGGTGATGGCGGCGGCCTGGGCGAGCTGGGCCCAGACGGCGGCCCGGGTCACGTACCGGTCGTGCAGCTCGCCCTGCTCGCTGGGCGCCTTCCTCAGCAGCTCCTCGGCCTTGGCGCGGTAGTCGAGCGAATCCATGACGGTCTCCTTCAGATGTGGGTGGTCGGGTGGTCAGCGGCGGGGCAGCTTGTCCCACTGGGCGGCGAGCCGGTCGGCGGCCTTCTCGGCCTCGGCCTTGGTGCCGTGGAAGGACACGATGTGACCGCCGGTCATGCCGGACCGCAAGCCGACGGCGGGCTGGCCGGTCTCCGGGTCGGTGGTGGCCTCGGTGGTGTACGCGGACCGGGCGGAGTTGTTGCGGCGGAACAGGCCCATCAGCGGGCTCCTCTCGGTGGTGGGGGTGGCCGGGCCCGGTGCGGGCCCGGCCGGTCAGGGGTGGATGGTCAGCGGCCGCGGGCCCAGGACCACAGGCTCAGCACCTGGTCGGTGACGTCGGTGACGCGGCCGGACTCCAGCTCGGCGGCGCGGTTCTCCAGGTCGGTGGCCTGCCGCTCGGCGCGGTCGCGAGCGGCCGTCGACTTGCCCTGGCTGCGCTCCCGCAGCTCCTTCGCGGCGGTGCGGTTCTGCTCGGCCTGCCTCTTCATGCGGGACATGTGGGTTCCTCTCGGTGGTTGGGCCGGGGCTGTCCCAGCTCCCCGCCCGGCCCGCCCGTGGTGGCGCGGGCCGGACAGGCAGCCGTCAGCCGCGGCGCTCCTCCCGCTCGGCCCGGATGTCCTGCCACACCGACCGCAGCACCAGCAGGCACACGGTCAGCGCCACGGCCGACACGGCGACCGCGACCGCCGAGACGGCGACGGCCAGCAGGAAGACCGAGCCACCGACCCCGGCGGCCACCCACTTCCCCGCGCTGGACGGGCGCGGCGCCGGCGCCGGGTGCGCGTGCTGGCACGGGGCCTGCTGCTGCGCCTGGGCGGCCTGGACGGCGGCCAGCAGCAGCGCGTACTGCTCCGACTGCTGCGCGGCCTGCACCGCCTCGGCGGCGGCCTTCTCCACGTCGCTCATGACCGCTCCTCCCCCAGCACCTCACGGCGCAGCTCGGTCGCCTCCCGGCGGGAGAGGGACAGGGCGTCCTGCAGGGCCTTGATGGTCACCGGCCGCCGCGTCGACCTGACCGCCTCCCGGTGCAGCTTCCGGGCCTCCCGGCGCAGGTCGGCCGGGGTGAGCACGACCCGCTCGGTGACCACCTCCCGGGGTGCCTCGGCGGGCACCGAAGCGGTCACCTGGGCGGCCGCCTCGGGCCGGGCCATGTCGTCCCACAGCAGCGGCACCGCGGGCAGCTCGGCGACCGGCGGCATGACCGGCTCGGGCAGCTCGGTGTCGGCCCGCGAGATGGTCACCTCCGGCGCTTCGGTGGTCACCTCACCGGTCACCTCGGGACGGGCCACGGCCGCGCCGAACATGCCCACCAGCGCCGCGTCGGCGCCGCCGGTCAGCCGCTCCCGCTGCACGGCCACCAGCCGCGCCCCCAGCTCCAGATCACCGACACCGACCTTCCGCGCCAGCTTCCACGCGGCCTTCTCCGCCTTCCGCCGGACCTTCTCGTCCGGGTGCCCGTCGGCCACCGCCCGGTGGTAGGCGAGCTGCTGGACGGCCTCGGCGTTACGGCGCTGCGCCTCGGCGTCGGTGCCGGTGCGGTAGACCACGATCCGCCGGGCCAAGAACCCCAGCCCCTCGGCCGCCACGCACATGCCCATCGGGGAGACCCCGTAGATGACCGCCTCGGTGCCGTTGTCGGCGACCGCCAGGCCCACGATGGAGGCCACCACCGGGGCCAGCCACAGGCCGATGCGAACCGGCGCCGGCGACCCCTGGCCCAGCAGGGTCACGCCGACCATCACCAGGGCGAGCACCAGCGTCGCCCCCTCACCGGCCGCCACCATGCCCGCGGCGGTCGCGCCGTTGCCGAACTCGGCCTTGATGTTGGTGTACGTGCCGTAGGCGCCGATCCCGGCCGTGGCCAGCATCAGGGCCCCGGCGATTCCCAGGACGGCCTTCTGGCCGCCGGACAGGGCGTTCACGCGCCCACCTCCTTCAGGACGGCCCGCACCGCGCGGTGCGCGGACAGGCACACGCCGTGCCGGTCACCGGACCGGTGGGCGGTGATCAGGGCATCGAGCAGCAGCTCGACCGGGGGCAGCGGCCGGGCCGACCGGCCCGCCGCCGAGATGGCGGCGGACTCGGTCGGGCGCGGCACCGCCACGTAGCGGGACACGCTCACCGCTGCTCCCCCTTCGGAGCGAGCAGCACCCGGCGGGCCGTCTCGAAGCGGGCCAGCCGCTCGGCCGCGCCCTTGATGGCGCCCAGCTCCACGTCGACCGCGCGGTTCAGGTTCGCCAGCTCCTCGCCGTGCTGCACCGCCAGCCGCTCGGCCGCCGGCTGCTCCTCCAGCAGCTCCAGCAGCCGCTCGATGACCACCGACATGCGGCCCACCATGCGGGGCGCCGCCTGGTCCTCGGCGAAGTCCAGCGCGGCCGCGTCCTCCAGGACCCGGCGGGCCGTCTGAACGGCCGGGAGCCGCTTCACCGGGCACCGCCGGCGGTACGCGCGACGGCGGCCAGGCGGGCCAGCTGCCGCAGCTTGTCGGCGTGCGCCTCCAGCTGGTCCGCGAACGCCTCCAGCGCCTCGGGCGCCAGCTCGGCGCACAGCGAGTCGCCGCTGGCGTCCAGCGACACGAACGGCTCGGCGGTGTGCCCGCTGGAGAACGGCCACTGCGAGACGTCCGCGGTCAGGATCTCCTCCGTCTGCTCCTGGCCGCCGCCGAACGTCGGCGCGGGCAGCGAGATCGGCAGGCTGTGGTGCGAGACGTCCTGGATGAACGCCGCGTCGTCGGCGACGTGGTCGACCACGCACCAGGTGGGGCACGGGATCGTCACCAGGGCGCCGCCGATACGGGCCTGCACCATCCGGCCGGCGGCCTCGGACCGCGGGCCCGGGATGGCCGGCGCGGCCAGCGCCTCGGACTTCGGGGTGAGGAAGAACGGGATCGGCTCATCGGCCGAGTTGACGGCACTCTGTACCTTGTTGCTCATGGTCTGGACTCCCTTGTGTCTTCGCTTCGGAAGGGGTCCGGCCACAGGCGCCGTACCGGTGGTGGTGCACCGGGCGGCGCCGTCTCACAGATGTCTCACGGACTCTGCGATGAGGGCCGGTCTTTGGAGTCCTGACCTGGGCTTTAGCCGCTCTCTCTGTACTGCATGGACCGTGTGGACGATTCCTCGTTCACTGGGGGTCAAGGGGTCGTGGGTTCAAATCCCGCCGTCCCGACAGTGTCGAGAGGCGCTCCGACCGGGGAGAAATCCCAGGCCGGAGCGCCTCTCGTCGTCTAGCGGCACACCAGGCCGTCAAGGGTGCCGCCGTCCCTCCGGGGACCGCTTGGGGACCAGCCCCCGGAAGAAACCCCAGATCAGAGCACATGTGCCCGGGACCAAGATCGGGGGCGACCTCTTCCCGATGGTGGAACGACTACAACGCCCGCCGCACCGTCCCCGGCGGTTTCGGCGGGCCGGCTGCCACCGACAGGTGGGCGCTGAGCGAGCGGCCCGCCTCGGTGATCGACCGCAGATCCGGGTGCAGATAGCGCTGGGTGGTGGCCAGCGAGCCGTGCCCGGCGATCTTCCGCAGCACATGGAGCGGAACCCCGGCATCGGCCATCCACGTCAGCCCGGTGTGCCGTAGATCATGACGCCGGAGGTGCTCATATCCGAGCCGGATGACGACCTCGTCCCAGTGGGTGGCGTCCCGCAGCACCGCGGTGGTGATCCGCCCACCGCGCGGGCCGGTAAACAGCCGGGCGTCCGGATCCGGGCCGGCGGCCGGCAGGCGCCGGGCGACCAGCGGCCGCACCTCCTCGATCAGCGGCACGCGGCGGGCGGTCTTGCCCTTGGTGCGCTTGTCCGCCAGCCCACTGGGTGTCGCAGTGGCCGGTGTTGCTGGGGCGGCACCGGCCGGTACCGCCGCTCGCCGCGTTCACCTCGGCTCGCCCTGCTCAGACGAAGCCGCGGATCCGATGCTGCATGACACGGTACGGCCAGCCGACGGACGTGTTCCACTGACTGACGGACAGGTGGAGATCGCTCAGGGTCGAACCGGGGATGATGTAACCCCCGTAGAGCTGGGCCACGTGGGAGTCGTCCTCACGGCCCCACGCTCCTCCCCAGATCAACGTCCTGCGGTGGGCCGTGTACAGATTGGATGTCGGGTAGTTCATGAGGATGCCGTCGATACGGTAGTCGCCCGCGTTGAAGAAGGTCAGCAGCCACTTCCCCCCGAGAGGGCGCAGGCACAGCTCACCGAAACGGCCCTCCAGGATGGGCGTCGGGTAGTTACCCCAGGCCCAGACGCCGTCACGCCAACCCCATGGTTCGTAGGCGCTCAGGTCGGTGAGGCGGTCTTGCCTCACCCTGTGCAGGATGATCGGCTTGTCCCGCTGGAATCCGGTGGAGTAGACGTACACGTAGCCGTCGTTGCCCAGGCCCCAGGTCAGCAGTTGGAACAGGCCGCCACGGTGGTCGGCGGGGAACTTGGCTCCCGTGTGAGTCCAGGTCGCGCCGGAGTCGTCCGAGCGCCAGATTTCTGTCCAAACGACGTTGCCGAGCCCTTTGTTGACCATCGCGTGCAGATACATCGTGCGGCCGATGGTGATCACGTCCGAGGGCAACACTGTGGAGAAGACGGGGTTGTTGTGCTCGTAATACCACAACTGCTGCGCCGCCGAACCACCGACGGCACCGGACCAGGTGACACCCGTGTTCAGGTCCGAAGTCCTCGACCACAAGGCTACGGGAGAACGCCACCAACCTCCGCCGACATAGGCGTGCTCGAAGGTGTCGCCGAACATCCACAGGGTGCGACCGTCCGGGGTGCGGACCGGAATTCCGAGGTCGGTGGCCTCCATCCGGAAGTCCGTTGTCAGTCCCGGACCGGTGAGATTCTTGATCTTGGTGACCTGGAGGGCCTGCACTCCGGCATGGGCGGTCGCCGCGCCCCCCAGGGCAGCGGCGCCCCCGAGGGCGGCACCGGCCGCCGTCCGTAGGAAGGTCTTACGGCTCATCCCGGACATGCCGTCATGAGGCTGTGGGACGAGGGGAGCGCCGCTGCGGCTGCTGAGATCCATGGGGGCCCTTTCTGGGCGTGGGGATGAGTGTTCGGTCCGGTATGGAGCCAGGGACCGAAGACGCCCCGCGCGCGACCACGGGAACGTCGTTGTCACTGTGGAGGAAGTTCAAAGTCCGGCTCGACGACGCCGTCGGTCGGGGCCGTGATGCCCATCGACGGCGGCTCCGCCGGGGCGTCACCGTGGACCTGGGCGCCCACGTCCATGTACGCCTGGCCCGGCTTGACCTTGACGCGGTCCTTGTCGGGCCGGGCGCGGCGGCGCCGGACAAGGTGGTCGCCGTCAGTGCGAGAGCCGCGACGAGGACGCCGAGCGCCTTGGGCGCCCGTCTGCGGGTACCGGTCGAACGGCTGGGGACGAGAGCATGAACTGCCTCCGGTACGCATGTGAGGACGAGGGGAGGAGGTGACGTCGGCCGGTGCCGCCTGAGCAGAACCGCGCTGTTCCGTGCTTTGACGTGCGCGCGTCATCAGTTAGGCACAGGGGGTCTACGCGTGTAAAGAGTGCCTTCGAAGTAAGCGGGGGAAGGGACTGTCACATGAGCGGCTCTGTCTCACATTCGGTGGTGACAGATTGTGAGCGTGGGGCACCTCTGCCTTGCAGAGGGTGCGGTCGGTGCTCTGACCTCGATGCTTCGAGGCTGATGCGGCGCATCGGAGTCGCCGAGTCTGTCGCGCCACGCTCTCACGGACAGACACTCTCCCCGGCCCATTCCCCCATCACCGCAAGAAGGAGTCTGGCCCCGCCGCCTGGACGGCGGGGCCGGAGCCCAAGATCTTCATGGGTCTTCTGGTGTCCTGAGTCTTTGATCCGTCGGCAGTACCCGGCGAGAACTTAGAGCATCCGGTCGGCGGTCTTCGTCCGGACCTACGGCCGGGGGCGTCGTTCCAGTCGGCGATCCAGGCACGAATGTCGCGCTCGAGGGCCTGCACGGACCGGTGGACACCGCGACGGAGCCTCTTGGCGGTCGGCTCGGCAAACCACCGCTCCACCAGGTTCAGCCAGGACGAACCGGTCGGGGTGAAGCGCAGGTGGAAGCAGGGATGGGCCGGCAGCCACTTCTTGATCGGCTCGGTTTGTGGGTGCCGTGGTTGTCGCAGATCAGGTGCACGCCCAGGTCGGCCGGCACCTCGCGGTCGAGCTTGGCCGGGAACTTCTTGAACTCGGCTGTGCGGTGCCGGCGGTGCCGGGAGCCGATGACCTTGCCGGTCGCGGCGTCCAGCGCCGCGAAGAGCGTGGTGGTGCCGGCCCGGACGGAGTCGTGACCGCGCCGCTCGGGCCCCCCGGGCATCATCGGCAGCACCGGCTGCGACCGGTCCAGCGCCTGGCTCCGGGACTTCTCGTCCACACAGAACACCAAGGCCCGCTCGGACGGGTCCAGGCCGAGCCCGACCACGTCGTCGGACCTTGTTGAAGAACGGGTCGGTGGACGGCTTGAACGACTGGGCCCGGTGCGGAGCCAGGCCGAAGGCCCGCCGGATCCGCGAAACGGTCGACTGGGAGAGGCCGACTCTCTCGACCGGCGACCGGGTCGACCAGTGGGTGGCGTTCTTCGGCTCCGTCTCCAGCGTGGCCTTGACGACTTCGGCCACCCGCTCGTCGGCCACCGTGCGCGCCCGCCCCGGCCGGGGTGCGTCCCCGAGGTCGTCCAGACGGTGGCGCACGAACCGGCCCCGGACGCCCCATGTCCTGATCAACGACGGACCAAAGACTCAGGACACTAGCGCGCGGGGTGTGTGCAGCGCGGGAGTTCCGGATGGTCCATCACGCGGACGGCCGGCAGCCACGCGGTGTCCGTCGGGGCCGCGCGCGGGACGCGGACCCGGAACCAGGCCGTGGAACGGAGGTTCGCCTCGTCGACGATGGGCAGGCCGTCCGTCAGCCGGCAGTCGGCGTCGAGGACGTCACCGTGCCACACCCGAGTCGGTACGACGTTTTCCGGGGTGTACGGAAGCAGCGGGTCGATCGCGAGGCCGAGGCTGCACTGCCGGTCGCGGTCCGCGCGGTTCTGGCACTCCGGCTCGGCGTTGAACACCCGGATCCGAGTGGTCCCTTCACTGGACCGGTCGCCTTCCTCGTACGGCCAGAGCGCGGTCCCGCCCGCCACAACGACGCACGCGGCGAGGGTGGGGAGGGCGATGCGGAGGCGGGGCCGCCGAGGTGTGACGTGGCCCGTATCCCGGCCACGGATCCGCTCGAGGAGGCGCTCGGCCGTGTGCGGGGCACGGGCGGCGTGGCAGGGGGCGAGACAGTCGGCGGCGAGGGCGCGCCAGAACTCCGGGACGGCCGGGTCCATCCGCAGGGCCGTGCGCCCCTCGGCATACTCCTGCACGGCGGCTTCGCGCGCCGCCGGCGTGGCACCGCCGAACGGCGCGGCGCCGGCGGCGAACACCCCGTGGATCACGATTCCGAGCGCCCAGATGTCGGCGGTGGGCCGGACCAGCACGCCACGTTCGCCGAGCGGTTCCTTCCAGCGTTCGGGCGGGAGGTAGCCGAGGGTGCCCATGGGGGCCGAGTAACCGTGAGTGCCGGTCAGTTCGACGGCGAACCCGAAGTCCGAGAGCCGCACCTCGCCGTCCCGGCCGATGAGGATGTTCTCGGGCTTCAGGTCGCCGTGTACCCAGCCGGACCGGTGCAGATGGGCGAGTCCCTCGCAGATCCCGGTGATGATTCGGGCGCCTTCGGCCTCGTCGATCCTGGTGTCGAGCAGTTCGCGCAGGCTGCACCGGGCACGTTCCATGACAAGGACGATCGCGCCGTCCAGGGATGGCCGGTCCGGGGTGTGGAGGACGAGGGAGTCGAGAACATCGACGAGCCTCGGATGCCGGGCCGTGCGGCCGAGTACGACCTCGCGGTGGGCCGCCTCGGCCACCCTGCGCGCCTGGCGGGGCGCGAGTCCGGCGGTCGGCATGACCTTGAGCGCGACCGCTGTCCCGTCGTCCCGCTCCGCGTCGGCGGGGCGTCCAGCGTAGACGGTCGCCCAGCCGCCGGCACCGATCGGCTCGTCGACGATCCAGCTCCCCACCCGATAGCCCCGGGGCAGTGGTTCGGACCAGTCGCTGCCCCACGAGGCGGCCCGGTCGCGCACCATCCGAGTCACACCCCGCCGTCCGTCGCGGCGGGGCCGATGCGCGGCGGCAGCAGCGCGAGGTGCTCCTCTCGTACGATCCCGAACTTCAGAGCGAGTCCGACGACCGCCTCGCGTTTGCCGTTCCTGCGTCGCGCCCGGTCGGCTCCGACCGGGGTGGGGACGTTGATCCGCAGCTTCTCGTTCGCGAGGTAGTCGATGTGTGAACTGACCGCGCGGGCGGTCAGCCTGGTGCAGGCTGTGTGTCCGCGGAGTCGCTCGACGACCTGGGGCGTGGTCGGCACGGCGACCGGTGAACGGTCCCGCAGCCATGGCTCGCAGAGCGCGATGAGCACGAGGAAGTAGGTGGCGGTCTCGTCCAGTGAGTACGCCGTGAGGGTGCGGCTCTCCCAGGAGCCGCCGAGCGCGTGCGGATCCAGGTAAACATGGTCGGGCGCGAACACCTGGAAGGACACAGGGCTTTCGCTACGCGAGGGCAGTACCACCCGGGAGAACTCGAACGGGATGGGCACCCCGACGCGGCGTGGTGGCACCCGGAGGTACTCGCCCGCGCCCTCGGGATTCTCCACCAGGTAGCCGTGGGTAGTGCTGAGGTTGCTCAGCTGCCAGTGGTCATCGATCGCGCAGATCTCCCCGGCCAGGCGGGAGACCGCCTCGTCGGCGAGGCGGAGGTCGACAGGCGAGGCCGGCGAGCCGCGGCCGAACAGCACGCGCTCCCCCGGGCCGAGTCGTAGGGTCACCGGGCCGCCGTCGTCCCCCTCCGGCGAATGGACCACGATCCCGCTCACCACTCCCCCGTTCCGTGTGCCGACCACTGCCAGACACACTGAACGTTACTTCCTGCATACGGGGGCGTGTCGAGTGACGTGGATCACTTCGGTGGCGGGAGCAACGAGCGTCGGGCGGTGACCGGTCACCGGACGGCGCACTCGGTCGCAGGGGTACGACGGCCCGGTCGCCACAGGCGGCCCGGGCGGTCCGTCTGCCTGCCGTGGCCCGGCCGGAACCGGGTCCACGTCCGGTTCCGGCCGGGCCACGGTCACCGCGAGGGCGATGTGGACCCGGTCGGCCGGGACGGCCGCGAGCACGACGCGCCGCCGGACCCCGGGAACACCGGACGCCTCGCCGTCACGCCTTGCGCAGGTGGCCGATGATGCCGTCGATGTCCCGTCGCATCATCTCTTCGCGGACGAAGTGACCGCCGGGCAGTTCATGTGCCTCGTGCGGGATTCCGGCGCGGTTCAGGAGATGGCGGAACTCCCGCTGTCCGGCGAGCACCTGGGTCTCGTTGACGGTGTCGAACCAGTTGACCGGGTCGGGGCTGACGCCGGCGGCGAGGAAGATCCGCTTGTGGCGGTAGCTCTCGATCCGCTCCACGGGGTTGTCGGCGCTCACACGGGCCTCGTTCCACAGCGGCGCGCCGTAGACGGTGCCGCCGCCCAGCTCCACGGCGGCGGAGGAGACGTTGGCCCAGTGGGTGACGAGTCCGGCGTCGCGGCGCAGGCTGGCCGGGCCGGAGTGGGAGCTGACGGACGCGAAGTGGCCGTAGTACTTGGCGGTGTACTTGAGCGCGCCGAAGCCGCCCATCGAGAACCCGGACACGGCACGGCCGCTGTACTCGGCGTAGGTGCGGAAGTTCGCCTCGACCCACGGCAGCAGCTGGTTGATGTGGAAGTACTCCCAGCTGCGGGGGCCGACGAAGGAGCTGACAGGGTTGGAGTACCAGCCCGCCTTACCGCCGTCGGGCATGACGACGATGAGCCGCTTGCCCGCGGTCCAGTTCCGGATGCCCAGGCGGTCGAACTGGATGAAGTCCGAGCCGCCGCCGTGCAGGAGGTAGAGGACGGGGTAGGTGCGACCGCTGTGGTGGTAGTCGTCCGGCAGCAACACGTTGACGCCGGGGTTCCAGCCGATGGCCTCGGTTTGGAACCGGTAGTACCGCAAACGGGGGTCGCTCTCGTTGCGGTCCACGATGCGCAGGCCGAAGCCGTCGCCGACCGCAGCGGCCGGCGAGGCCGCCGCGAGTACGCCTCCGGCGCCCAGCGCCATCGCGGCGCCGAGACCGCCGGCGGACTTGAGGATGTTTCTGCGGGTGGGGAGATGTGCGACCAACGGGACCTCCTGCGGGGAAGCATGACGAAGAACGGCCCGACCGGGGTGTGACGGGCGGTTCGGAAAATAGCGGCGGGCTTCCCCGCGGGGAATCCGGAACCTTACGGACTGACAGGCTCGCCTCGCGAAGGGCGTTCACTCGTACCACGCGGTTTGTGCTGGTCTCTGGATCTTTCCCCCATGCCTGCCACCCTCCGAGGCCACGGGCCGATCCGACTGATCTCTCACGGTAACGTCGGCCACTGAAGTGCCCCTGGGGTTGGCACAGCCGAGCGAGCGGCTATCGGCCCGCGCTCGGCTGTGGGGGCTGGGCCTGGTCTGCGTTCCGGGGACCGGGCGGCATGCGCGATGCCGATCGTTGTGCGTGCGGTAGGCCGCATCGACCGCGGATTCCTCCGACCGCCGCCGTTCAAGGCACTCGTACGCCAGCTCCACGCCCCGCTGTTCCTGTGCGATGACCACACGCCGCCGGGTACTTGCCATACATGTCCGCCCCTGACCACGACCCGCTCCCTACGGATCGTCCAGCTTCCATCTTGCCGAGGAGCACGATCCTCCGGACGAACAGCAACGTTTCGATACGGAATCGCCACTCACCCGCGCCACAGCCGAACAGTCTCCTTCCACCACCCCATTGCTCGCCGGGCTTCCTCCACACCTCACGTTCCGGGACTTCGAGGGCTCACATCCACACGAACTCGCAGTTCCGGCAGGCCCGGGCACATGGCAGCACGCTTCGCTGTGCGTGTTTGCGCAAGCTCAGCGTCAACTGTCGCGGTCGGCTGCAAGGCATCCCTCGGGGCCGTTCAGGCGATCGTCGACCTCGAGCGAGGAGACGCCGTGGCTCTACGCAGGCTCGGCGGGGGCTCGGCGGGGGCTCGAAAACGGGGTGGGCGGAGCCCCCACAGTCTGCCTGGACGGAGAGAGAACACCTGCCTGATCCAGGGCCAGTGGTGGGCGAGGAGCGGCTGCGGTCGCTGAAATTGCTCAGGCCCGAAACACCACCGCAGCGGGATGCCCGGGTCCATCGTTCGCGCCATACCCGGACCGTGAAGGCTCCTTGTGAGGAACACACAGGAGAGTGCGTCCAGAGCCGTGGCCCCAACTGCCCTCGTACAACGGTTCCTTGGGGACCGGCTGGGGACCACACGGTGTGCGCGCACCCGAACGACCGGGGCGTTCCTCACGCAGCGCCGGGCCGGAAAGCGGCGATCATCCCTGGAAAAGCGGCCTTCGGCTGGACTGGGGGTCAAGGGGTCGCAGGTTCAAATCCTGTCGTCCCGACCAGCGATATCGCAGGTCGCAGGGCCACTTCCGCCGGACGGCGGGAGTGGCCTTCGCCGTTTCCGGGCCCTGGTGGTCGCAGGGTGGTCGCAGCACCTCCGCTCCGTCTCACTTCCGGTGATGACGGACAGGAACCGTGATGATGAGCAGGCCGTCGGCCAGAACCTGCGGGTCCGCGCACCGTAGCGGTCGTTCTCCGGTCCGGCTGATCGGCTCGGCGTCTGTCCGTGAGGGAGGCGCGCCAAGCTCAGCGACCTCAGCGTGCTGCCCTCCGTTCGAACTGCCGAGGTCGGAGTGCCGGCCGCACTCTCTGCAAGCAACGCCGCCCAACTCTTACGCTCCGTAATAACCGGAAGTGAGACAGAGCCGAACGTTTGCCAGACCCAACTGTTGGGCCACACCCACATCGGCATCACTGCCACCGTCTACGTCCACGTACGCCCCCGCCTCCAATGCGGAGTCATGACTGCCCTCGAAAACGCCCTCGACCGATCCTGACCCACACACGGCAATGGCGGCGAACTACTGCCGTCCCAGCGCCCGAAGGCCCCGCCAGAACACACCTGACGACGCTTTCGATTTTCTGTCGCTACCGAGGCAGCCGAGATAGCATCTGCACGAGCTCATCAGGAAATTCCGACAAGTGCGGCTCGGCGCAGTACCTCACAGTGCAGACGGCAGAGAGAAACTCAATCTCCGAACAGTCTCCACCTGACAGCATTCTCGCGGACACCCCCAAAGGAACCATGAAGTCCGACTGAGCGCCGTCCGATAGTGAATCTATAAGATCGGAATCCTCCGAGAGGGCGAACTCGACGATTGATTCGAGGACGCCTTTCAGTTCAGAGATGTCCACATTTCTGGAAATCTCAATCATATCTTCGTATTCGGCGAAACCGAAGCGATTCACTCGGAGGTGCCGCCTACTCACATCATTTCCCTCAGTAGCTGATTCCCTGATGATCCAGTCTGGGGCGGCAGACCGCTGGGCACGGGCTGGCAGGAGTGCCGTGGGCGCCCCCGGCGGAGAGTTCAATCCTCTGACCTTCACCACTTCGAACGCCCCTCCTCTGACCCCAGCGGCACCCTCGGCGGCCTCAGCCTGAATGAGGCACATCGTCTCAGCACATCCCGCATGGTAACGGCCGCCTTCCGGCGTGAACCGCCGAACAAGCGAATCCACTTCCCCACCAGGAGTTGGAGTCAGGCCATGACCTGAATGACCGAAATAGGTTCGCCCTGACGGAGAGGTGTATTTCGCCGCAAAGAAAGGACCGTCTACCTTATTGAACCCCGGACGCAGACTGTCTGCGTACTCCGCCAGCGATGCGTTGCAGTTGTGGACGAGGACCGGTGTGGCGCCCGCCAGCACATAGTACGTGTGCAGATCGTCGACGGTGAGGTTGTGGACCGTGGTCCGCTGGGTCCGGGCACTCACCCCGGTGATCTGGACCCAGGTGCCGGAGGAGGTCCGCAGCCACTGCCCCGGCCGGAGATCGGCGGCGTCCACCCAGCGGTGCAGGGAGGGAACCCAGAAGGGGTGGCCGTCGGTGACGGTGAGGGTGCCGGTTGCCGTGCCGGCGGGTCCGTCGGTGTCGACGGTGAGGTCGATCAGGTGTTTCACCCCCGTGCCCTCGATCAGGGCGGTGACCTTCCGGGGGCCGCTCTCGCCGGTCTCCGGATCGATGGCGAGGACCTCGTCGCCGACTTCCACGTCCTCGATGCGTTTGCGGGTGCCGTCGGCCATCAGGACCGGAGTGTCGGGAGTGAAGCTGTTGGCGCAGGCACTGCTTGGGTCCGATGCGGGCGCCCAGCATGCCGAACGCGCAGCCCGTGGCCGCCGAGGTCGCCACGCTGCCCCAGTCGACCTTGCGGCCGGACAGCCGCTGGCCGAGCCAGTCCATGCCCCCCTCGAAGAGGCCGCCCGGGGTCTGTCGAACGAGCGGTGCAACCAGGGTGGTTGGGGTTACCGGCGGGCTGCGGAGAGTCGGCCGTCGAAGGTGATGTCGAAGGCGTTCAGTGCGGTCTTCCAGCGGCTGGTCCAGCGGGCCTGACCCGGCCGGTGGGGGCCAGGCTCATGACGGCCATGTAGACGCACTTCAGTGCGGCGGTCTCGTTCGGGAAAGTGTCCGCGGGCCTTGACCGCCCGCCGGATCCTGGCGTTGACCGACTCGATCGCGTTGGTGGTGCAGACGATGCGGCGGATCTCGGTGTCGAAGCGGAGGAACGGCGTGAACTCTTCCCGGGCGTTCTCCCACAGCCGCACGATCGCCGGATACTTCCGGCCCCAGGTGTCGGCGAACTCGGCGAACCGCTCCAGCGCGGCCTCCTCGGTCGCCGCCGTGTAGACCGGCTTCAACACCTTGGCGATCTTGTCCCAGTCCTGGCGGGCCGCGTACCGAAAGGAGTTCCGCAGCAGGTGGACCACACAGGTCTGCACGATCGTCTTCGGCCAGCCGGTCTCGACCGCGTCCGGTAGGCCCTTGAGGCCGTCACAGACGAGCATGAGGACATCGCCCACGCCGCGGTTCTTGAGCTCGGTGAGGATGTGCAGCCAGTGCTTGGCGCCCTCGCCGCCGTCGCCGGCCCACAGCCCCAGGATCTCCCGCCGACCCTCGGCGGTGACCGCCAGGGCCACGTAGATCGGCCGGTTGGCCACCGCGCCGTCCCGGATCTTGACGTGGATCGCGTCGATGAAGACCACCGGATAGACGGCATCGAGCGGCCGGTTCTGCCACTCGGCCATGCCGTCCAGAACCTTGTCGGTGATCGTGGAGATCGTCTGCCGGGAGACCTCGGCGCCGTAGACCTCGGCCAGGTGGGCCTGGACCTCGCCGGTGGTCAGACCCTTCGCGGACAGGGAGATCACCATCTCGTCCACGCCGGTCAGGCGCTTCTGCCGCTTCTTGACGATCTTCGGCTCGAAGGAGCCCTCACGGTCGCGGGGCACGGCTGTCTCCACCGGGCCGACATCGGTCAGCACGGTCTTGGCCCGGGTCCCGTTGCGGGAGTTGCCGCCGTTCTTCCCGGCCGCCTCGTGCTTGTCGTGGCCGAGGTGGTCGGTGATCTCGCCCTCCAGGGCGGACTCCAGCAGCCGCTAGGTCAGCTGCTGCAGCAGCCCGCCCTCGCCGGTCAGCCGCAGGCCCTCGGCCTGGGCCCGCCCCACCAGCTCGTCGATCAGCCGGTCGTCCACGGCCTTCGACGGCTGCGGCTCAGTGGCCCTGACGGTCTCGGGCTCGGTCACGCTCTCACTGGTCATCGGTGCATCTTCCTTGATCAGGAGTTACACCGAACGTCTTGCAGTCCCCACCGAAGGCGCCAACACCCGCACCAAGAGGATCATGAGACAGATACACAAACGCGCCGGATTCGACCTCCTCCGGCACCGCATCCTCCTGTCCTGACAGCTACTCGGTGTCACCACCGACTACGGGCCAGAGCCGAACGTTTGACAGACCCTCTGAGGGGCCGGAGGCCGGGCGGACAGGTCCGTCGGGGGAGGCGCGTCCGTCTGCGGCCGTGACACACGGCGCGGGACCGGTCAGGGACGCCGAACAGCGCCGGTGCTTCCCGACGCTCGCTGAAATTCAGCCGAGGCCGGTTCACGGCGGAGCCGGGGTGCTCGGTCGGTCGCGTTCCGCGACCGGCACTCGGGTTCAGCCGATGAAGTCGGCCAAGTCGCGC